>NZ_JBEOOB010000018.1:0-80834 GCF_040308685.1 Pseudoalteromonas sp. 20-MNA-CIBAN-0454
TTTTACCGACCTAATGCCGTGGAATGTGCAGCTAGACTTCGATTATAGCTAAGCGCACTGCTTAAATGCGCGCTTACATACCAATAGCAATAACTTTATCATGCTCAGGATCTAGGTTCTTCATAACAGCATTAATAGTATGAAGAACAGACTCCCATATGTCCTCAGGCTTATGCTCAACATAACCATCTTTTGGAAAATGTTGTTCAAATTCTTGTTGTTCTATATATGCAACTTTGCCATTTAAATCGAATAAAACACTGCGAGAGCTAGTCGTACCTTGATCAATTGAAAGGATATAATTATTCATTATTTTTTACACTTTAACATTCGGTTATTTTCGTTTTTGTACTATTACATGAATTAAATGTAACATACAACAAATATCAAACTTTTATATACAATTATTTAATGAAATAATTTCTATAAAATTCTCATTTACTTCTTTTTCACTTATAATAGTTTTACTAATTAAAATTAAAATTATGCTAAATAAAAATGACCCAAGATCAGAGACACGAATCTATATTAAAACTATTAAAAGAAAGAGATTCCATTTCTATTGAAGAATTAGTTGAGCACTATAAAGTCACTCCACAGACGATAAGACGCGACCTTACCCATCTTGCAAAGTTAAACAAATTAAGGCGTCATCATGGAGGCGCTAGTGTAGTCTCAAGCATTCAAAATATGGCGTATCAAACTAGAAAAATCATGGATTTAGAAGCTAAACAAAAAATAGCGCAACATTTAGTTAGTATGATACCAAATGGTTCTTCTTTATTTATAAATATAGGAACAACGACTGAGACTATAGCTAAAGCACTTCTATCGCATGAAAACCTTAAAGTTGTAACTAACAATTTAAATGTTGCTGCTATATTAGGCGTTAAAAAGGATTTTTCAGTTCTTATAGCAGGAGGAGAAGTTAGACATAGAGATGGTGGTATTATTGGTGAAACAACTGAAGATTTTATCAATCAGTTTCGTATGGACTTCGGCATTATCGGCATAAGTGGGATAGAAGAAAATGGTTCTCTACTTGATTTCGATTATCGTGAAGTTCGTGTTGCTCAAGCAATCATCAAAAATTCACGTAAAGTTTTACTCGCCGCTGATAATTCAAAATTTGGTAGGTGCGCTATGGTTCGTTTAGGTAACATTAGTCAAGCAGATGACTTTATTACTGATGCTAAACCACCTAAGAGTATTCTAACCTTACTTTCCGAACATGACGTTAAGCTTCATATAGCACGATAGTAGTCAATCAAAACCATCTAATACATACAGAACAATTCAAATAATTTCAAGTAGATACCATGAATTTCGTTGTTAATGTAGTTAATAATTAAATAATAAATTGGTTAAATTAATATATAACTTTGTAATTCCCTCCTCTATTTCACTCCTGTATACCAGAATTTATTTTCTTTTATGTACTTTAATGTTTGCAAATGTTCGCAAATAAGTGATACTTTTAAAAATGAACATAAAAGCAAATTAAAACCATGTATTACTCTTTAGTATTAATGTTATCGATAAGGCACCAATGAAAAACCTATATACACAATTAGAGCAGGATAACGTTCCAAAAACACTCACACTGCTGCTCCAAAGCATAGTTGGTGCATGCACAGAAATAGCTACTCGTATTAATCATGGTGCATTATCTGATGTGCTTGGCTCATTGCCTGATCACAATGTACAAGGAGAGGTACAAAAGAAGTTAGATGTTATCGCTAATAATATTTTGATTGAATCTCTAAAAAAGAATAAGCAGGTTAGAGCTGTCGCATCTGAAGAAGTAGAAGACATTATATTATGTAATAGTTTTGGCAAATACCTTATTTGTTTCGACCCATTAGATGGTTCATCTAATACTGATGTAAATGGTTCATTAGGTACTATTTTTTCTATAACTTCAGCTTCTCCTGCCCAAACAGAAGTTAGTGAAGAAGACTTTTTTTCTACAGGAAGATCAATTATCGCTGCAGGCTATGTTCTATATGGCCCATCGCTTATGCTTGCCTTATCAACAGGTTCAGGAACACATATTTATACATTAGATCCCTCAAATAATAACTTTATGCTCACACATCCTAATTTAAACATTCCAGAAGATACGAATGAATTTTCATTTAATTTATCAAACCAATTTAAGTGGCCTGAAAATGTACAAAAATATATTGTTGATTTACAGCTTGGTACCGATGGTATCCGAAAGAAAAACTTTAATATGAGATGGTTGGGAGCCATGGTAGGTGATATGCATAGAATTCTATGTAAGGGAGGTATATTTGGGTACCCTGAAGAAAAAAACTTTAAATACGGTAAATTAAGATTACTTTATGAAGCAAACCCAATTGCATTTTTAGTAGAGCAAGCAAATGGTTTAGCAAGTAATGGGACTACTTCTATTTTAGACACTGTGCCTTCAAGTATACATCAACGGATCCCTGTATTTATTGGTTCTAAGAATGAAGTTCTACTTATAGAAAAGTATGCTTTAGGAAAATAAAAAACATACATTATTACTTTAAGAGTGACATCTGTATTTATATAGAAATTGTATCTAACTTTACTTTTGTTAAGAAACATATCTGCTTTCAATTATTTAAAGGTTAAAATCATGTCAATAAGACTTAACATGCTAGAAAAAATAAAAAATAGTCAAGGCTTTATAGCTGCACTAGATCAAAGTGGTGGGAGTTCACCAAAAGCTTTAGAGCAGTATGGTATCTCATCTAGTGAGATTTCATCTGATGAGGAGATGTTTAAATATATACATTCTATGCGAGCACGAATAATTTCAAGTAGTCCATTTAATTCACAAAAAATATTGGGCGCAATTCTATTTAAAGATACTTTAAATCGTTACATTGAAAATATTCCAACAGCTGAATATTTGTGGAAACATAAAGAAATTGTACCATTTTTAAAAATAGATGAAGGTTTAATGCCTGAATCTGACGGTGTACAGTTAATGAAACCCATTAAAAACCTTGGTTCAATACTAACGGTTGATACTAATTTTGTTTTTGGCACAAAAATGCGGTCTGTTATAAAACAAGCTAGTCGTATTGGTATCCAAAATGTTGTTAAACAGCAATTTGAAATTGCAAAAGAGGTAATAAATTCAGGGCTAATGCCTATTATTGAGCCTGAAGTTGATATTTATTGCGAAGAAAAGCAATCTGCAGAACTCATGTTGCATGATGTAATTATTGAAGAGCTGAATAACCTTGAAAATGGACAGCAAGTAATATTAAAACTCACGTTACCTGAAGTGCCTAATTTATATAAAGATCTTGCAACACACCCAAAAGTTTTAAAATTAGTTGCTCTATCTGGTGGTTACTCTATTACACAAGCCAATGAAAAGCTAAAAAGAAATACTGGTATTATTGCTAGTTTTTCAAGAGCATTATTGATTGGCCTACATCATGACATGTCTGATAAAAAGTTTGATGAAAAATTAAATAATTCTATAGAAGCCATTTATGAAGCTTCAATATATAAATTATAAGTAATCCAACTTCCATAAGCATAAAAACTTTATACGTAATCTTTTATAGCTCTAGCTTGTACGAAAATAACCTAACCAAGTAGATATAAAAGGCTAGTAATTAATAATAGGTAATCCAAAAAATGAGCCAACTGAGAAAGAATAATATAAAAAAACTTCCTCAAGATATATTCGATGTATTGATAATTGGAGGGGGTATTAATGGTGCAGTATCAGCTGCAGCATTAGCTGCAAAAGGCGCCAAAGTTGCATTAATCGATAAAGGAGATTTCGCTGGTTTCACTAGTTCAAACTCATCTAACTTGGCCTGGGGCGGCATAAAGTATTTAGAAAGCCATGAATATAACTTGGTAAATAAACTATGTAAAAGTAGAAACCATTTAATGCGCAGCTACCCATCGACAGTTAAAGAAATTCGTTTTTTTACCAGTATTCAAAAAGGCTTTAGATTCCCAGCTTTCTTTGTCTATTTAGGAACAATCGTCTATTGGTTTATGGGCCGATTTTTTACGCAATCGCCTCGCTACCTTAATGCAATAAAAATTAAATCATTAGAGCCAGTCGTCAACACTACAAATGTAGAAGCCGGTTTTGAGTATTCAGACAGCTTTTTATTAGACAACGATGCCCGGTTTGTTTTTAACTTTATTCGCTCTAGTATGAGCCATGGCTGTATCGGTGCTAACTATGTAAGTGCACAAGGCTCAAACCGTACAGGTGATATTTGGACAACAAATGCAATGGACGAAATAACGAAAGAACAATTTTCGATACGTTCTAAAGTAATTATAAACGCCGCAGGCCCTTTTGTTGATCCTATTAATATTACTAACAGTCAAACTACAGCACATCACCATTTATTTTCAAAAGGTATTCACCTTATTGTTGATAAAATTACTAGCAGTAATAAAGTACTTACATTTTTTGCTGACGATGGCAGACTATTCTTCGTGATCCCTATGGGACCTAAAACTTGTATTGGTACAACTGATACACAAGTTGAGAGCCCACATTCGCATGTTACTGATGAAGATAGAAAGTTTGTGTTAGATAATGCGAACAAGTTACTAGAACTGGATAAACAGCTCACAAAAGACGATATAATAGCTGAACGATGTGGTGTAAGGCCATTAGCAATTAAAAAAGATGGTAATGGTAAGGCTGACTGGGTGCAATTATCGCGCAAACACGCAATCGACACTAACTATGAGAAACAATACCTTTCTATATTTGGTGGGAAATTAACTGATTGTATCAATGTCGGTGATGAAGTTGCTGAGTTAATCAAAAAGCTTGGTATTAACCTTCCTTACGAGGATTACAAATGGTACGGCGAGCCTGACGATACTGTCAAAAATGAATTTATGCATCGTGCTAAGCTAATGAATTTAGACGGCTTAACTCCCAAAACATCTACTGAAGTACTCAGCAAACGCTTTTGGAGACGTTACGGAAGAAATGCAATTAACATGTTAGAAAAAATTCGAGAAGTTCCTGAAAAAGCTGAGCTTCTAATTAAAAATTCAGAGTATTTACGTGTTGAAATTGAACATGCTGCCGAACGAGAAATGGTAACTAAACTAAGTGATTTTTTACGTCGCCGCTCTAAAATATCACTGGTTGTACGTAAAGAAGATATCCTCTCTGATCCGGGGCTACAAGAGGTATGTCATATTCTATTTGGTGAAGAAAATGCGCAAGCCAGGCTTCAAGAATATATAGAGGAAATATCCCAATAACCCATCGATTCCGTGATTTTATTTAAATACACAGCAATCAAAACCAACCATAGGGCTAATTTACATCACTATATAATCGCGATGTAAACTAGCCCTTTTATATAACAATAAATGCTTCATTGCATCAGCAAAATTGGCAATTTATTCAATTGGTATTATTTTAAAATTATTATATAACTTCTCATCAAACGCCTCTGCTAATCTTTCTGTTTCACTAAAAACGGTATTCCAATATTTAATGCGTGTGTCGGCATCTAGATCGGTAAAATCATTCCTATCTGGAATTTTCCCGTAGGGTAAGCCTGCTATAAATTCTTTTGATGGCGTGATCATCACCACGTTATCGTAATTAAGTGGTGAGACTTTACGTTTTAAATTTTTATCAAACCACCCTGCTTTTGGGTCGCTATTAAAGTGTGGATATAAAATGAGTCCTGGGTTGTTAATTTTTAAATCAAAGTGGTAGTCAATAATTCCGCCATCGCGATACATGCCAACGGGTGTTCCGGCAATATTTTTAATGCCTTGCATCACTAAAGGTATAGAACCCGATGCAAGTAAGGCATCTTTTAAATTATTTTGGTTAAGCGCTATTTTTTGTGTTTTAAAATTATAGCTGTCGGTAATTGATAAGTCGCTTGTTGCTGGGCCAAATATAAAACGCTCATATTGCGATCCTAAATATTTTCGGTTTACTCGATTAAGCATATAACTTTTTGATAAACCCATAAGCTGTAATAATTTATTTTCACTGGCTATAAATCCATTCGATTTTGCCACTATAAAATGTGCTTTAAATACGGGGTTATTTATGATTTCAGCCACGCCGTTATTGCCAAAAACATCTTCAAGCAGTACGCGGGCTTTTAATGTAATTTCCGCAGGAGTGGGTTTATTACTAGAATAGCGCGTTTGCGAATACGATGTTGCTAAGCGCTCAATTGCTGCAACCGGATCATTTTGCGCAAAACACGCTGAGCGAAATGCACCGGCCGAGGAGCCAATTAAATTAAGTGGTTGGCTATGGTTTTTAAAAAACTCACCAAATATATATTTGTCTAAACCAAACAAGGTAAACCATTTTGGCCCGCCGCTGGCACCTAAAAATGAGCTGAATAATTCGGGTTTAAGCCCCTGTTCGTTTATTATTTTTGCAGCAGTTTTACCTGCGTAAATGTTGATCATCTAAAAATTTAGCCTATAAAATCTGTGTTTAATTGCGCTGCTTATTTCTATTTAATGGCATATACTTGTTAATTACTTTGTATATAACCAGGCTAAAAATAGAATAGTTATGCAAAAATAAAAACGATTTTATGCTGCCATAAAACCGTTTATTAATGCTAAAAGTGACTTAAAATACGTTAACTAGTCCCAAATGCCGGTTTCGCATTTACCCTGTACTTTTACATCATTTACTTTAAATTCGGGCTCTAAGCCTTTTTCGCGTTGCGTATGATAATCGCGAGTAACTGCTAATATTGTTGGGGTTAGCAATATAATAGCGATAACGTTAACCACTGTCATTAAACCTAAAGCAATATCGGCTAAATCCCATACTTGCTTTAATGTGGCCGACGCGCCCCACAACATCATTGATAAATAAAGCAAAGTATAAATACCACGGCCCATTTTGTTATCGAGTTTAAATAAGTGCAAGTTACTTTCTGCGTAAGCGTAGTTGGCTACTACAGACGTAAAGGCAAACAAGGTAATGGCTGCTGCTACAAAGTACACACCCCCTTGTGCTAAATGAGCGGTCATGGCGCTTTGCGTTAAACGTATACCTTCCATTTCGCCGCTTATGTCTATATCGGCAAGTAAAATAATAACCGCAGTACAACTACACAATACTATGGTGTCGAAAAACACCCCTAACATTTGAATGTAGCCCTGTGTTACCGGATGATTAGGCAGTGGGCTTGCACTGGCTGAAGCATGCGGCACACTGCCCGCGCCCGCTTCGTTTGAATAAAGGCCACGTTGAATACCATTTTTTATTGCTGCGCCCATCGCGCCTGCACCTGCTTCTTGCAGCCCAAATGCTGATAAAAATATATCTTTAAGCATAGCAGGCACTTGGGTGAAGTTTATTAAGGTAATAATAACTGCAACAAGCACAAACACTATGCCCATTACCGGTACTACGCGCTCAGCAAAGCGGGCGATTGCTTTAAAACCACCCACAATAATAGAGCCGGCTAACACAGTGATCACTAATCCAGAGTAAAAAGTGGGAATTTCGAAGGCAAAATTAAGTGCATCGGTAATGGTGTTGGTTTGCATGGCGCTAAAGGTAAAGCCGTAACCTAAAAATAAGCACAGTGCAAAGGTAATAGCAAAGGCTCGATTACCTAACCCTTGTTGAATATAATACGCAGGGCCGCCTCTAAACTCGCCTTGGCTGTCGCGCACTTTATATACTTGACCTAATACACTTTCGGCAAAGCCTGTGGCCATGCCTAATATGGCAATAACCCACATCCAAAAAATGGCACCACTGCCACCCAATGATATAGCAACGGCAACACCTGCTAAGTTACCCGTGCCTACCCGCGCACATAAACCAGTACACAGCGCTTGAAATGATGATATGTCGCCTTTTTTACATTTGCTGCTGCCTTTTAGTAAACTAAACATATGTTTAAATTTAAGTATTTGAATGGCTTTTAAACGCACCGAAAACCAAATACCAGCAAACAATAAAATGTAAATGAGGACTTGGCCCTCTCCCCATAAAATACCATTTACACTTTTTACTACGGTATCGAACATTGCTAATTCCTTGTTATATTTCTTATTTAAATAGGCACTGCAAGCGACACAAATATACGTTATAAAATAATAAAGGCAGTAACACTGCCTTATACTATTAAATTTTATACATTTACTTTGTTGGTAAATGAATGCCAGCGATCATACACCTTACTGAGCCACCAGCAGATTCAATGGTAGGAATAGGTAAAGGCACCAATTTGGCACTTTTTTCTATTACCTTAATTTGCGCTGCAGTAAGTGCTTTAAAAGCCGTTGCTGATAACGCTAAAATCCGTCCGCTTTTACCCTGTAACTCAATGGCATTGCCGCAAAAGTTATTAATTTGATCGCCCGATAACTCAATGACTTGATGATAGCTTTGCAATAAATGGCTTACTAGCTGCCTGCGCTGTTCGTTTGGCACCATGTCTAAGCCAATCATGGCAAACTCTGTAGCAACACACATTAATACATTGGTATGGTAAACCGCTGTGCCTTGCATATCGTAGGCATTAAAAACCACCGGGGTTAGCTTTAATTGCTCGCATACTGTGTTAACAACTGACTGTGTCGTTCGCTTTGATTCAACCGCATAAGCAAACTTATATTGATGATCAATAACCAGTGAACCAGTGCCTTCTAAGAATGAATTTTCTTTCGCTAAAAATGAATAATCAGTCACTGAAGACACTTTATATTGATCCGTTAAAAAATCAATAATATCTTTGCGATATTCTGCTCTTCTGCTTTTTGCGTACATTGGATAGGTTAGTATTTCGCCATTTTGGTGAGTAGTAAACCAATTATTAGGAAATACCGAGTCGGGCGTATCTTTATGCTGGTCTTCAAAAAGGTGAACGAGGATCCCTTCTTGCTTTAACACTTCGACTGCATTGGTTACTTCGTTATACGCGTGTAAGCTTTGATCTGTTGTTAAACAGCTGCGTTGAAATGTGTTATCACGCATGGTTTGCGGGTTAGAAGTAAAATGATGTGGGCGAACCATCACAATACTATTTGGTGCTTGGTTTACCATACTTATGCCACACTCTCTTGCTGCGTATGCTCAGCGGTTAACACTGAAAACAAATTACGCGGATCGGCTTGCTGGGTAATTAAATCAAGTAAGCTGTACTGCCCCGTTGCAATGAGCTGATCGCGAATAAATGCCAATGCCGTAAAGTCTTCGCTAGCAAAGCCCACACCATCAAAAATAGTAAGTTGTTGCTGACTCTCACGCCCGCAAGCTTGTCCATTAATAACTTGATGAAACTCGGTTACAGTAAAATCTGCCCTCATTTGTTGAATTTCACCTTCAATACGTGTTTGTGGCTCGTACTCTACAAATACAGCGGCGCGCTCAAGCAGCTTTGCATCTAATTCTGTTTTACCTGGGCAGTCGCCACCAATAGCATTTATATGCACGCCTTGTGGGATCATCTCGCTGGTTAAAATTGTAGCGTTGGTTTTATCTGCAGTGCAGGTTGTTATTATGTGCGCACCTTTTACCGCCTCTGCAGCACTGTTACAAATAGTAACGTTTAAGCCATAGGCTGTGAGGTTATTAAAAGCTTTTTGCGACGCACTCGGGTCTATATCGTATAAATGAATATCAGTAATACCTAGTACACTTTTAAATGCCAACGCCTGAAACTCAGACTGCGCACCGTTACCAATTAGCGTTAGTGTGGTTGCATTTTTAGGGGCTAAATATTTGGCGACTAATGCTGAAGTGGCTGCAGTTCTGAGTGCGGTAAGTAGGCACATTTCGCTGATCATAATCGGATAGCCGCTATCTACATCGGCTAAAATTCCAAATGCAGCAACGGTTTGCAGTTCTCTAAAAGTATTTTTAGGATGCCCGTTTACATACTTACAGCTAAATAGTTCGCCGTCGCTCACTGGCATAAGCTCTATTACGCCCTCTGGTGAATGCGCTGCATAACGTGGGGATTTATCAAATTGCTGCCAACGAGTAAAGTCTGTTTCTAGTCGCTTTGTTAGCTGTTGTAAAACATTTTCTATGCCGAGTTTATTTATAAGCTTTGCCATTGTTTGTACGCTAACAAAAGGAACGCCTTGTTTTGGCTGTGCTATAAAATGCGTCATTAAAACCTCTATAAGTAAGTGTGTGCAATTATTTATAGACAGTTTATCGCTCTGGTGCGTCAGTTAAAATGGCAATTAATTATACAAATAGCATTGTTTTTTGTCATTTTGCTAGGCGGCAATGGTTAAATTTAGTATTTTGATTAAAACTTACCTAAGGCTTAACCTATGACTCCCTATATTTATGACGCCCTCGACAAAGCATTAATAGCTGAACTTAGAAAAGACGGCCGCGCTTCTATTTCAACCTTAGCCACTACATTAAAGGTGTCGCGGGGCACAGTACAAAATAGGTTAGACAGATTACTTTCATCAGGGGCTATTTTAGGTTTTACCGTGCGTGTACATCAGCACATTGAAACCGAAGCAGTCAGAGCAATTATGATGGTAGAAGTGGTAGGTAAGTCGACCTCGCAAGTTATAAAAACGATGCGCGGTATTCCTGAGCTAACTAAATTGCACACCACTAACGGTGCATGGGATTTAGTAGCCGAAATTCAAGCTGCTAACTTAAGTGAATTTGATGGGGTGCTTAGGCAAGTAAGGGAAATAGACGGTATTTTAAATAGCGAAACCAGTATTTTGCTTTCGTCTACTTAAAATAAAATGCTGGCGTGCATTACATACGCCAGCAAAGAGGTTATTTATTGCCTCAATTCAATTGAGTAAATAACCCCCTTAGTTTTAGTTATATTTAGTTATAACAGTACTGCAATGCTTGATTATGGCTATGATCCCAAATTTGCGGGTTTTGCTCTGCTAAATAAGCACGCCCTGCCTGTAAACCAAGTTTGTGATCAAAACGTAAATCGTTATCTGAACTGCCAAGTAATTTGCTATGCAGTTTTTCGGTTGCAAAAATTTGTATAATTTCAACATCCTCTGGTGGGTTTGCAATAAACTCCAACTCTTCTTGATATGCTTGTTCGTGCTGTAGTAAATAATCTATGGTTTTAGGACAATAGCCTGACGCGCACACAAATGCTCTTAGTTTATTTACCCATGCCGATTGTACTTGAAAGTTAATATCGACCGTGCGGATCACCACTATTTTACGTGCGCCTCGGTTATAGGCTTCACGTACAGGTAAAGGTGCTGCAAGGCCGCCATCTAAGTAAAAGTCGGCTACTGCTGGCTGTACTTGCTCTAAGGCAAGCTCGGCTTCGTTAGCTGCTAAAGTATTCATCCAAGGTGTTAGTTTTACACCTTGCTTATACAAAAATGGTAACGCACTTGATGCTTTTAATAGCTCACGCCATTGCTTGCTCTCGCCTGTAGGCGCTAAAAAGTACGGTTTGCGGTCTCGTGAGTTAGTTGCTGTAATAAGCAATTCACGATCCCCTAAGTTATTTTTGGCTGTTTTAAAATCTAAACTACGATTTACCTCTGTGGTTTTATCAAAGTACCAGTCTAAATCCATTATGTGCTTACCAATTAAACCACGGCTTAATTGAAAAAAATTTTTATTACGCGACAACCCTCTTATCAAGCGTTTTGCATAGCCTTTTTGCCTGGCTAAAAAACTAGTTAAGTTTTGCGAACCCGCAGATGTACCAATAAATAAATCAAATGGGTCGTAGTCTTGCTCTAACCATGCATCGAGTACACCGGCTGTAAATATACCTCGCTGTCCGCCACCTTCAGCAATCAGCGCAATTTTTGGCAGCGCTGCTTTATTAACTGAATTAGGGATTACATTATTTAGCGAGTTCACGGTGCACCTTCCTGTAAAAAGTAGAGTTATAGAGTTATAACGTTTTGTGGTTTTAATTATAGCGGGTAAGTTATTACTATAAAATTTGATTAAATCTATTAGTTTAATCGCTTAAAGCGAATGCGGTAGGATAATTTATTTGCTGTTATTTGAGAGTAGCTTAAATGAGCAGCCAAAATACAGATTGATGTTGCCTATAAGCAAAACTAGTTTAGATTTCGCGTATAATATAGCAGGCGTAAGGTGTACGCCTGCTTAACTAAATGAAACTTAACGTTTTAATTCCATTAAAATTTCGATAGCTCTATGGCGTTTTTCGCTGTCGTATAAATCGTTGGTAAATATAAATTCATCAACGCCCAGCTCTTTTACTATCATTTCTAACTTGTGTCTTATACTTACATGCCCGCCTATTACACTTAAACTTAAAAAGTTTTCCACTTGTGCACGCTCTTGCTCGCTCCATAGGCCGTCCATAGAGTCAACAGGTGGTTGCAGCCATAATTCACTGCCACGCATTAGCGCAAGTACCCGCTGTTGCGAAGTGGTCGATAGGTATTGTGCTTCTTCGTCGGTATCGGCTGCTATCAGCGGTAACGCCAGCATTATGTATGGCTTATCAAGTACCTTTGAAGGTTTAAATTCACGCTTATACAGCTCTATTGCATCGTACAAAAAGCGCGGAGCAAAGTGCCCTGCAAATACATACGGTAACCCTTTTTGCGCTGCAAGTTGCGCGCTAAATAAGCTTGAGCCTAATAACCAAATAGGTATATTGGTATCCTCACCGGGTATAGCCCGTATTGGGTGAGTGCCATTATAAGGCCCTAATAAGGTTTGCAGTTCGGTTACTTCTTGAGGGAAGCGCTCTGCTCGGCTCATGTCTGAATTTAAAGCTCTACTCGTAATAGGATCGCTTCCTGGTGCACGGCCAAGCCCTAAATCAATACGCCCTGGGTATAAGCTCTCTAATGTACCAAATTGTTCGGCTACAACTAATGGCGAGTGATTCGGCAGCATAATCCCCCCCGAGCCTACACGTATTCGATCGGTTTTACTGGCTATATGGCCCACTAAAATAGAGGTAGCTGCACATATAATGCCTGGCATATTATGGTGCTCTGCTAACCAAAAGCGATTAAAACCTAGTTCGTCGGCTCTTTGAGCGTATTTAGTACTTTTATGTAGTGTTTCGGATACCGTTGCCCCTTTGGGCATCGGGGCAAGCTCTAATAACGAAAAGGGAATATTAGATAACAAAATAGCAGCTCCTATAAATGGCATGCTTATGGTGTGCTATAACCACAAGCATAAAAACTAGAGATGGGTGTGCGTTACCTGTAATTCAAGATACTAAAGGTGCTAAACACTAAATAACCTGAGCATATTTAAACGGGTTGTGCCGCTTGCTGACGTTGCTGTTTATAGCTCTCTGAATTTAGTCCCTTTTTCCAATAACCCGATGCCACAATATGCGTACGTGGTATGGCGTATAGCTCATTAAGTTTAGTTTTTACTTTGCGCACTAAACCTGCCTCTAGCGCCATAAAAACAATTGGGGGTTGTACGCCTATTTTTAAATTGTTTAATGCAGTTAGCATGCTTTCATCTGGGCTATTGGTAACTAGCCAATTTACAGGGCGCGGCGTATCTAAACTAATAATGTCTTGAGCGCTAGGAGCATGAATAAACATATCAATTTTCGCGCTATGCGGTAACTGCTGAGCATAGCCTTTCACTGCATTAACTGAGGTTAAGTCGCCAAGGAGTACGTAGTGCGAATGGCTATAATTATCGAGTTTTTTAGGGCCCGGGCCAGCTATGGCTAGGGTGTCTCCTACTTTTGCTGTTTGCGCCCAGTTTGTAGCAGGACCATGGTGCATATTAATTACAAAGTCGAGCGTGAGCGCCCCCGTTTGCTCATTAACATGGTTAATAGTATAGGAGCGCATAAGCGCCGTTTTTATGTTTAAATCAAGTTCACCATTATGGGGCAGTAACACTTTTACATAGTGGCCTATGTAACTTGGCGTAAGATCTTTAAATTCATCAGAACCTACCACAATGCGTTGTAAGTGCGGTGTAATTTGCTTCGTACTTAGCACCTGCGCTTTGCGTATTTGTCTACTCATGTATTACCTCGTTTTACAAAAAGTTTAAATTGCATGCAGCAACATTTGCACAACGCCCCATTGGTTGATAAAATCAACTATAGCAATTTGATTGATATTGTCAACCATTTGGTAATTACTATGAAATCATCTCTACCTAATACACTCTTTATGCTAATGCAAAGCTACCGCGTAACAACGCGTGATGCGATTAATGCGAACGACCTTGGTTTAAACGCTATGCATGTGCGTTGCTTGCATATTATTGCAGCAACGCCGCAGTGTACTGCTAACGATATTGTTACCCAAACTCAACGCGACAAAGCACAAATTGCCCGCTTAATTAAAGAGCTTTTAGCATTAAATTTAATCAACAAATGTGCCAGTGAGCACGATAAACGCTGTTTTATTGTCTCTTTTACTGCCTCTGGCACTGCGCTTTTTAACAAATTACTAAGTGCCGAGCGCCAGGTTAACGAGCAAATGTGTAAAAATTTAAACTCGACGCAAATCAACGACTTCTTAAATACCGCACAAACAATGATCAAAAACATGCAGTGATCTTTCATTCATTACTTGGCAAAAGTAAAACAAAACGCATATACTGTATACTTGTACAGTATATGCGTTTTGGTTGATCTTTATGTTTGTTATTCCCATTTATATAGAAGCGGGTGTGTGCGGGTTTGAATCGCCTGCTGCACCATATAGCGAGCTTGGTGTGTCGCTTGATGAGCTATTAATAAAGCACCCCGACGCCACTTTTATTGGCGTTGCCTCTGGCAGCTCAATGCAAGACGTGGGTATTTTTGAAGGTGACTTGCTAATAGTAGACCGCGCTGAACAGGCTAAAAATGGCGACGTTATTGTTGCCAATTTAAATGGCTTATTTGTGTGTAAGCTACTTGATAAAACCAATGCCCGGCTGCTCTCGGCATCCCCTTTGTATAAACCAGTACAACTAACCTCCTGCGATGAGTTTCAGCTTGAGGGCGTAGTGACACGCTCAATTCGCCTGCACCGCCAAAGCCCTGAGTTACTGTTATGTATGCCCTAGTAGACGCGGTGGCCTTTTATGCCAGTGCTGAAAAAGTATTCGATCCAGCGATTCGCTCAAAACCTGTGGTGGTGCTTACCAATAACGACGGTTGCATATGCGCGGTTTGCCCCATTGCTCGGCGTTTAAATATTCCTAAATTTGCGCCTTACTTTAAAGTTAAGCAGTTACTTGCGCAAAATAATGTAGTAATTCGCTCTAGTAATTACGAGCTATACGCAGATTTAAGCGACAAAATGATGAACGTTATTGGCCGTTTTTGCGACGTTCAACACGTATACAGTATCGACGAATCATTTTTACACTTTAACGGTTACACCCCTGTTATTAATGACTGGTTTGCATACGGGCACACTATTAGGCGCACCGTATGGCGCGAAACTAAGCTCCCCGTTGGTGTTGGCTTTGGCTCTACGGCTACTTTAGCAAAAGCGGCAAACCATGCCGCTAAAAAATTATCCGGATTTAATGGCGTTGCTGTTATTAACTGCGAAGCAAGCCGTAAAGCTATTTTACAAAGAATGAGTTGCCAAGATATATGGGGTATTGGTAAGCGTTTAGCCAAAAAATTAAAAGTAATGAACATACACACTGCATGGCAATTAGCGCAGCAAAACCCTAACAGTATGCGCCGTGCATTTAGTGTGGTGGTAGAGCGCACTGTAAATGAGCTTAATGGCATACCTTGCTTAAATTGGGACGACGTACGCCAAGATAAGCGCGAGATATTTTCGACCCGAAGCTTTGGTGAGCGTATATACGAGCCAACGGCACTTAAAACCGCGTTAATTAATCACGTTACTGTGGTTGCTAGTAAATTAAGAAAGCAAAAATCGCTTACCAAACAACTTTATATTTTTGCGGCGAGCTCGTCTCACGAAAACGTTTTTTATAAAAAGTCGTATATGTATACATTTGCCAGCCCCACTAACGACACCTGCGTAATGGCTAATGCTGTATCTCAAGTGTTTGAGCAAATATACCAGCCGGGTATTCGCTATTATAAATGTGGTGTAGGTGCTTTAGAGCTTATTGCGCAGCAATTTCAACAGGACGATTTATTTAATGAACGCACCGACGATCCACCATTAATGAATTGTCTTGATGCAATAAATAAACGCTATGGTAAAGGAATGCTAAGTTTAGCAAGCAGTAAATTAAATGAAGGTTGGCATATGAACAGGAATTTTTTATCCCCGCAGTACACCACGCGCTGGCGTGATATACCCAAAATATATTGTGAGTAAGTACAGCTTACCTATGCGTTATTGACTGTCGGGTACTTTTTTAAAAGTGCATGCAACGCTTGGCTGGCTTAAAGTATATTTAAGTGTGTCGTTAGCTAAAAAGTAAATGCTTTGGCTAATTATTTTTTCGTTAGCTGGATTTTCGCAGCGACTCATTCTTAAGCCGTTTTCAATGCCGTCGCTTTTGTATTTTAATGAGCTAGTAACAAAACAAAAATCGGGCTTTTTAACCGTTTGTGTTCCGTTATGTAATGAGTCAAAAATAATTTGCCCACCTAAAGTAAAACCGGCATCTTCATTATCTGGATTTACTAAACTCAATTGGCTATTAACGCATAACGCTGAATTAGCCGACACCACCTCATAGGCACCCAGTTTTGTTTTTAAAAGCGGAATAAAACGGCTTTTATTACTTGGGGTTGCAACTGCATGAGCGCTGGTAAAAGCAATAGCTAATAAAGCAAGTGTTAAGTATTTCATTAAGTGGTTGTATCCTCGAATTAGTGGGTTAAATAATAGCGAAATGCTTGGTTGCTTAATTTTTATAACTTTTATAACTATAACAGAGATTTACTTTAAAAGGAGAGAAGTCGTGTTGCTTTAAAAAGGCGCTACACACCCTAAGCGTTTTTATACGCAGTAAAAAATAAAACGATTAGGGCGTGAAAATATTACTGCCAGTACTTAGCAAATAACAGCGGATAGCTTTGCTTTAAAAACTTAGCTTTGTCTTTAAAGCGTTTGCCTCTTGGCTCGTCACTTCCTGAGGGAATAAATGGCAGTTCGTCATCGTTACGCTCCTCGTAAAGTAAACCAGCAATTAAGTCGTATTCATCAATGTACGGATAAGGCTGCTCGTTAACATGATACACAGGCGTACAGGCGGCAATTGAATCAGGGTTTAGTAAAGCGTTTTCGAACACGTCTGCACCGCGCGATATTAACCAGCATCTAAACTCACTAAAACCATATTCGTCGTTACAACCGGCCATTACAAATGCTGCGCCAAATAAATCCCAGGTGTAGCATTTACGCATACAAATACCAAAGAATTTATCAAACTCAATTAACTGCTGATCGGTTAAATCGTGCAGTTTAAGCTTTAAGTTATCACTCACATTTTGCGGATCGAGCCCTAAATCGGGGGCGGTTACTAAATCCCAAAAAGCCTGTTCTGTTAAAGTGCTCATTATAAGATCTCTTTCACTCGGCCTACTTGGCCATCGTCTAAACGTACTTTAATACCATGAGGATGGTTTGGTGACTTTGTTAATAAACGCTCAACCACACCTTGCGTTAATGTGCCACTGCGTTGATCTTCTTTTAATACGATATTTACTTTTGTACCAGGGGAGATTTGCGAACGAGTAGGAACAGCCATAATTTATACTCTAAAAAATAATTTGGCCAATTATAGCCTTCAAGCATACACAAACCAACCTAACAAAGGTTAATCGACTAAAAACGAAATGTTCGCTGCTTTAATAGCCAAACCAATTGTTGCAAGCTGTTGTGTGATCTCATTTTTAAGTGCGTCAAAATGTAACTCGCTTTTTTGATACGCTAGGTCATCGTTAAAATAGCATTGGACTTTTAAGGTGTTAGCTTCGTTATTTAAATCAACGGTATGTGTTAAATAAGCAAAGCCAAAATCGGTTTGTTTTATATTTTCACAGGCAATTGTCAGTACTTGGCGTATTTGTTTATCACGCTGTTTTTGAGTTTTTGTCATAATGTGTTAGCCATAGCCTCTTAATTTATTAATATTTGAGATTAAATAGTAATAACGCTTAATAGCCGTTATTTAATAAGAGTGATTGAATAAGCGTTACTGAGTGTTTTCGGCTCGTTGTTTTTTAAACTCTTCAAAATTAGCCTCTTGTAATTTAAGGCATTCGTAATATTCTTTGTCTGCTTTGTAGTTACACTCATCAAGACGAGCAGATTGTATTTCATGAAAGCGTGCATCAGAGCTGCAGCCAGCGAGCAAACTCAAACCGGCTACAAACAGTAAACTCGCGTTTAGTTTATTGATAATCATTAAAATTCCTTACACTTTAGAAGGTAAAAACTGTATATTAAGCGCCTCAAAAAACCTTACTTTGTACAGGACTTATTATGATGTTGCCGCAGTTGCAAAAGCAGTTTCAGCGTATAGATAAAAGCAAACTATTTCAATCATTTGTTATTGCTGTAATTGTTGTTTCTGCTCTTACCGTAGGTGCTCACACCTATTCACTTCCGCCAACGGTAGAAATTGTCCTTAATTGGATGGATATAGGCATTACGGCGTTCTTTTTAATTGAACTCGTAATTCGCTTTATTGCCAGTAAAGGCATCAAAGATTTTTTCTCCAAAGGTTGGAATATTTTCGACACCCTTATTGTACTAGGTAGCTTATACCCCGCGGCAGGCTCAAGTATGCTAATTGCACGCTTATTGCGAATATTTCGTGTATTGCGGCTGGTGTCTATGGTCCCCGAGCTGCGTTTATTAGTTAACGCTTTACTTAAAGCTATTCCGCAAATGGGTTACATAGCCCTGCTGATGTTTGTTATTTTTTATATTTACGCCGCTATAGGCAGTATGATGTTTGCACATATAAACCCCGTATTGTGGGGTGATGTATCAATATCTATGTTGACCTTGTTCAGAATTGCCACGTTTGAAGATTGGACCGACGTAATGTACGAAACCATGCTGGTTTATAAACTTAGCTGGATTTACTACTTAACCTTTATATTTTTAACCGCGTTTGTATTTTTAAATATGATGGTTGGCGCTATTTTAGAAGTGATGTCGCAAGAGCACAAAAGTGCCCGCGATGAGCTGGCCGATAACGACTCACTGCCCGCGACACAAGGGCAAGTAAACGCCTTGCAAGCACAAATTGCTGATCTAAAATCATTACTCAAAGAAAAAGAGTATTAATAAAAAGGCTATTAATTATTCACAGCCACCAGCTTAATAGTCCTAAGTTGAAGAATAATTAATTTAGCATTTAAAATAAAAAAGGGTTAGCCAATGGCTAACCCTTTTTTTATAAAACAATGTGAGCGTTTATACGGTTACATTAAATTGCTACTATTCGCTGTCAACAATTATGCGAAGCATACGACGTAGCGGCTCTGCAGCACCCCATAACAGCTGATCGCCAACGGTAAAGGCGCTAATATATTTAGGCCCCATGGCTAATTTACGAATACGCCCAATTGGAATATTAAGTGTACCGGTGACTTTAACTGGGGTTAGGTCGGTAGTGCTAATGTCGCGCTCATTAGGAATAACCTTTACCCACTCGTTATGCGATTCTAAAATTTGCTCTATTTTGGCAACACTAATATCTTCACGTAATTTAATGGTCATTGCTTGTGAATGACAACGCATAGCACCAATACGCACACATAAACCATCTATTGGAATAGGTTGCTTAGCCGAGCCTAAAATTTTATTCGCTTCAACTTGCGCCTTCCACTCTTCTTTACTTTGGCCACTTGGCATAGGCACATCAATCCACGGAATTAAACTCCCCGCGAGTGGCACGCCAAACTGATCTTGTGGCAGTGAATCTGATGCCATTTTTTCACTGACTATTTTATCTATTTCTAAAATAGCAGCGCTTGGATTTGCAAGTTGCTCAGCAACACTTTGATGAATTGCGCCCATTTGTGCAATTAACTCTTTCATGTTGCGCGCACCCGCGCCCGACGCGGCTTGGTAGGTCATGGGGCTTACCCATTCTATTAAGTCTTGCTCAAATAAACCGCCCAGTGCAAGCAACATAAGAGAAACCGTACAGTTACCGCCTACAAAGGTTTTAACACCTTGTGATAAACCTTGCTCAATAACGTCTTTATTGACCGGATCGAGTACTATAATGCTGTCGTTAGCCATACGCAGTGCCGACGCTGCATCTATCCAATAACCATCCCAACCCGACTCGCGCAATTGTGGATAAACCGCATTGGTGTAATCGCCACCTTGGCAGGTAACAATAATGTCCATTTTAGCCAGTTCGGTAATATTGCTGGCATCGAGTAACGGCTTTGCTTCGCCCGCAATATCTGGGCCTAATTGGCCCGCTTGTGAGGTGGTGAAAAAGGTGGTGTCGATAAGTGCAAAATCACTTTGTTGCTTCATACGCTCTAATAACATAGAGCCAACCATGCCACGCCAACCGACTAATCCTACTTTTTTCATTGTGAGTTCCATTATTTGATTCATAAAAGTTGCCTGAAAAGATTAAAAATTAAAATTCATTGCGTGAGATTTAATTTTCATATCAAGCTTAAGCTAACACTGGTGGTTTAACAAAACTAGTTAATAAGTTACAACTTAAATATATTTCATACTAAGCCATAAAAAACCAAAAGCCCCATACAAAAGCATGGGGCTATAATAATTACCTTTACGCTAGCGTGGCTAAAATGTGTAGCTGTAGCTCACATCAAAGGTCATTCCCACTTCTTTAGAGCGTACTACAATATCTGACTGCGTAACTTGCTGCTCTTCATCAAGTAAGTTTGTAACTTTAAACTTAACGTTGGAGTTAAAGTCGGGATACCAAGTGTAAATTAAATCGAGTGAGTGAAAAGGCTGCTCGTAGGCATCATCACGCCCGGCTATACCGGCGGCCAATATACGCTCGCCAAATACGTTATACACCAACGAGCTACTATGCTGGCCATCAACAGAGTCGTAGTTGAGCTGTAAGTTAACCACGTATTTAGAATGCCCTGTCATGCGTTTAGTCGGGTTAGTTAAGTTACTCGCAAGTGCAGGATCAATATCTGCCTCTGAGTCACTTAAGGTAATGTTACCGCTGGTAAATAGCCCTTCGGTTAAAAAAGTAAGATCTTTTAGCCATTCAGTTTCTATACCGTATACCTGCGCAGTTTTACCATTTACAAATGAGGCTGAGTAATCTTCATCGCCAATGCGTAATACAGTTTCAATCGGTTTATCTATGTCTTTATAAAAGGCTGCTACAGAGAATGAATCTCCGGTGTTGCCATAATATTCATAGCGTAAATCGTAATTTTTAATTGGGCTACTTTGCAAACCCACACGGCCAAAAGTACGAATATCGGTTAGCGGATCAAAATACGACACTGGCACTACTTCACGTAAGTCGGGGCGCACTACTGTTTCGCCATACCCTAAACGTACTTGGTAATTTTCGCCGCCTAAATAAGTAAGCGATAACGCCGAAAAAAAGTCATCTTCATTAATACTGCCTGCGGCTATTTTTTCTGGGGAATAGTAAATATTTAAGTCATCCGCAGTAAAAATTAAGCTTGAGGTGCCTATAGAGGTTTGTTTAAATTCTTCATAACGCACCCCACCACTTAAACGCAGTAAGTCATCATAAATAACATCAAACGAGCCATACGCAGCTGATATTTTTTGCCCAGCTATATAGTCATCGGCATCGGGGGCTGAGGGTTCATTAAAGTCGAGTAAAATACGTTCGCCGTCAATAAATTCATCGGTTAAATAATTGCCCGCATCGAGTGGATTATCTGCCACAGTTAACGCCAGGCCAGTGCCGTTATTTACTGCAAAACTAGAGGTGTTATAAATACGCGCTCGGTCGGCGATATCAAAGCCGGTTTTTAACTCTACCTCAACAGCATTAAAGCTTAAGGGAAGCGTTAAATTACCGCCGTATGAATTTACTCTGTCTTGCATATTTATATACGAGAACAGCGCCCGGTTATCATCGCCGGTAATTTGCGAGTTGCTATAGTTACCGCTGTTATCGTAGTTATCTCTAAATTTAAACTCTACATTAGTTGGAATGTCAGTACTGGCTTTAGAGCGAGTATATTGCCAGTCGGCGCCAATACCCCAGTAATCTAAAAAGGTATGCTGGCCTAATAACTGATTTACCGTAAGCGTGCGCTGCTCTAAATTAAACTCATGAGTACGATTAGCTCGGTTATCATTTACTATGGTAAATACCGAACTGCCTGCGGGGCTTTGCGACGTGGCTACCTCGGTTTCATCCTCGTTGTCGCGTAAATATAAGCTCATAAATGAAATACTATGGGTATTTAATCTATAACCTAAATTTAGCGTGGCGTTATAGCGCTCGTTTTCTGTGGTGGTTACTGAGTCTTTAACTGTGTTAAAACACGATGTACTTACATCTTGCGCTGAATTAAGGGTGGTTGCACAATCATCACCAATATCTTGGGCTATAACAGCGGTTCTTCTTTTTGCCGAGTCCCAGCTTTTATCGTATTCACCTGAGAGTAAAAAGCCAAAAGTGCCGCCTAAAAAGGACTCATCAAAACTATTGCCTAAATGGCCTTTAATATCCCAATTTGGGTCTAGCGATTCATCTTTTAAAGCAAAATTGCGTGGTAGCGATTTTAACAATTGATTGTTAATGGCAATTGCTTGGTCTGAGCGTGACGCCTCGCTGTTATCAACCAAGTTATCTTTAGCAATAATGTTCCCCACATCAAAATTGCCTTTGTATTGCACTATGGCGTTATTTAAAATTTGGGGAATATCTCCATCGTTACCTTTATAGGTAAAACCGCTGCTAGCCGATGTATCTTTAGATAAACCAACCGCAAATCCGGCAGTAAATTCTGCAGGAATTGATTTAGTACGAATATCGATATTACCGCCGCCAAACGCCGCTGGCATATCTGGAGAGTAGGCTTTTTGTACCGCCATACTTTGAATAATACTGGCAGGAAAAATATCCAACGGCACTACGTTGCGCGTTAAATCTGGGCTGGGAATATAAGCACCATTTAAACGCGCGCTAGAATAGCGCTCACCTAAGCCACGTACGTAAATAAACTTACCATCTACTAAGGTTAAACCCGTTACACGGCGCAGCGCCGAAGCCGCATCGCTATCGCCGGTTCGCGCAAGTTGTTCAGCACCTAAAATATCGGCAACAAAGGCTTGGTTTTTACGCTCCTCAACTACAGCTGCGGCGCTACCTTGTAGCCGAGTGCCAACAGCAACAACCTCTTCTATTTCGCTTTGCTCACTTTGTGCAGCGCTCAAATTAAGCGAGCTTGCTAAAAGCGAGAGACTAATTGCCAATGACAATTTATTCAATCTAGCTTGATTCAACATCTTTACAGATCCCTAATCAGTTAAAAAAGGGGCGCCTAAAATGCACTTTGCAAATGGCGCCCTAACTATTTAATGTGCGTTACTGAGGTATTAGTCTTGAGCTGATGCAGCGAGTGCTGTTTCTACCCACTTGTACCAAGGTGATGTGGTGTCTTGATCAGACACTGCACCAATGTAAGGAGCGGCTTCAAAAAAGCTCGAATCTAAGCCACTTAAGTCGTTAGCGGTAACAGTAATATCGGTTGAGGCAGTATTTGTAGCAAAGCCATTACTGGCAAATACATCGGCCCCTTCGCCTATACGTTGATTACTGCCGTTATTATCAAACCAGGCAGTAAGTGTAGTGGCCGTTAATGCTGCAGGCTCTTTGCCACTATTGAAGGTGCCATCGGCATCGTCAAATTCAGAGGCGCAGGTCATTACTGAGCTATTAAAAATAATTTTATCGGCTTGTTTTTCGCCATCGCTTGAAAAGCTAATACAGCTAGATTGCAAAGCTATGTCTTTGGTCATTAATACGTTATAAAAATTAGCATTAAATGAGTCATCAAATTTAAACGCATTTGAAGGGTCAGTATCGCGAACCGATAGGCCATCGGTGGTGATGATAGTGACATTAGCAATGGTTGGGTTTGATGGTGCCACTTGCGCACTTGATGTACCTTTTACGCCGTCTGACTCAAAGCCGTTATTACCCATATATACTGTGGTGCCTTCGCGGGTAATTACGGTGCCGTGTTTAACAAACAGAAACTGCGCTTTGCCCTGCCAACCTGCATCAAAGTCAAACGAATCATCTTGAGTGTCGGTTACAACAACATGCTTAATGGTGGTTGCGCCACCAAATATTTCAATACCATCATCAAAACCTTGGTGAATATGAATGTAGTCAAACTCTGAACCCGAGCCTACCGCATTGAGGGTTAACGAGTTTAAATCATCCCCTTCTCCGCCTACTTTAGGACCTGATCCGGCATACCAAATTTTGGTCCATTTAATATTACCGCTAGAGTCGCTATTATCATTACCACCAAAGTAACTGGTGATCCCTTCTGAGGGCACATTACACGTTGCCGCGTCGCGCTCTGCGTCAGTACATTGGTCAGTAATGCCATTACCATTAATAATTATGCCGCCCCAATCTGCATAGAGTGGGCCTTTACCTTCGGCATCAAAACGAGGAAACGCCTTAGCAGAGGTAAATACAATCGGTTTATCGGCAGTGCCAACAGCTTGAATTTTTGCACCACGAGCAATGCGCACAATAGCCTCACCCGATTTAAATGCAAGAGTTGCCCCAGGCTTAACCGTTAACGTAGGGCCGTTTGTTGGAATGCTAAAATCAGTAGTCGTGTCGCCATCTGTACCAATTAATAATGCGTCTTCGAATAAGTGAACACCGCCATCTGGTAATTCTTCAAAGGTTAAGTTAGCTGTAATTTGAATGTTTTTACTGGCAAACGAGTCATTATATAAACAGTCTTTACCATCAAAAATACCAGCAACCGTGCCCGCATCAGTTTGATACTCGGTACAACTAATATCATCGTTAGTGCCACCGCTATTATTATTTGAATTATTAACACTGTTATCAGTACTGGTGCTGTTATCGTTCACCGTGGGTGTAATTTCGATATCGCCGCCACAGCCTGCTAAAGTCATTGCAGTAGCCACTAGACTAACCTTAAATAAGCCAGATAATTTCATTGTTCACTCCGTTAAAGTATTTAATTATTTTGTTAGCGCATTAAGTAATAACTTAAGTCACTTTAAGGCACGACACTCATGCATTAAGGTCACTTGAGTTATCGAATAGGAGTACAATACGGGAGAGATATGACAGTGCCGTTACATTTTAATAAACACTATGTGACAATAATAAATTAAATATATTCATATGGTTAACTTTACAGAAGTAAAAAAACCGCACTAAATTAATATTAGTGCGGTTTGGCGTTGCGATTATAAACTGTTTTTATGCGCTATTAATTTAGCACCTAGCGCAAAAGTAAAACATTAAAGTAATGCTGTTTTTAGGGTTTCAGCATGTATTTTTTCGCGCTTTACATATTTAATCCATTGCTTGGCTAAGCGCTGCGACTTTTTATGTATTTGCGCTTGTTCAAACGCTAAAATAGAGGCATCAAAGTTTTGTAAATTGAACTGTGCCATGCCCAAAGCTACAAATGCGTTTGATTCAAAATCAAGGTTGCCTTTATCAAGTGCTTTACGCGCAGAGTCGGCAGCTTCTTCATATTGCTCTGTATTTACATACACTTGTGCTAAGCGCTGATCGTAGTTACCACT
The DNA here is from genome assembly GCF_040308685.1 of Pseudoalteromonas sp. 20-MNA-CIBAN-0454. NCBI lineage: Bacteria > Pseudomonadati > Pseudomonadota > Gammaproteobacteria > Alteromonadales > Pseudoalteromonadaceae > Pseudoalteromonas > Pseudoalteromonas sp. 20-MNA-CIBAN-0454. The sequence goes on from NZ_JBEOOB010000018.1 coordinate 25,672, forward strand.
GCTTGATAACTGCGCCGCTTTTACAAAGTATTTAATCGATTGCGCATCTTCTTTAGCTTGGATCATGGCTTCAGCTACAAAGGCATAGTTTTTAGCGGTTTGCTCTGCTATTCCTGCCTCAATTGCTTTACTCATCACTATGGCTGCTTTATAAGCCAAGCCATTGTATAAATACACCTGGGCTAATTGGCGTAAATCTGACTTGGAGGTTAAAAAGCCTTGCTGATATGCCGCTTCAATAATTGCTAGTTGTTGTTTTTCTCGACCTGTTTCGCCATACATACCTGCTAACTGCACCCAGTATTCTGGTTTGTTATACAGCTTAACCATGCGCTCTAGTACCTTTACCACTTTATCGGACTGATTAAGTGAGTAGTACATAGCACGCTGTAATACTAGCCAGTTCTCTTTTGGTACTTTGCCTTCGCTGTCACTTAGTGTAATAGCTTGCGTTATATAGTTAAGGCCTTGCTGGTAGTCTTTTAGCTGATAATAGGTTTGCGCTCTTAACACATAGTAGCTCTCTGGCTTATCTTTTGTATTAATAGCATCCCATTGGTCTAAAAACGTAATTACTTTGTAGTAGTCACTGTTAGCCATTGCCAATTGAGCCAAACTAAACGTAGTGCTTAAACGTAATGTTTCTGGAATACCCTCCTCAGCGACTACTTTTTCAAACGCGGCTATTGCTTTGGGTAAGTCGTTTTCGTTGTAATAAATAAAGCCATAAAAGTTATGCATCATTGCAATTTCGTAGGAGTTCATGCTTGATGCGCGATCTTGTATAGAATCAAGCGCTTCAAGGCCTGCTTTAACATCGGCATCGTCGGCAAGCTTTTGGGCTCGCGCTAACTGGCTATATACTTTTTCACGCAGGGCCGGTACTCGTTTGGTTTTTTGCTCTGCGGCTTGCGCTGTAAAAGCACTCACACCTGGTAATAAACTAAGTGCACTGGGGGTTACAATACTTGCGCTTATTGTTACGGTGCAAAAAAGTGTTAATTTAAAAATAACTGCTATTGGTTGTAATTTCATCATCGCCTCGCTTTTCTATCCATTAATAGGTTGAATTAATTAATCCAAAAATTAACCGCTTATCTGGAAAGATATTTTGTTCTGCACTCCCGCAACTTCAACAGCTTCACCATTGACTACGCGGGGCTTATATTTAAATTTAAGGGCTGCATCCATCGCCGCTCGGTCAAATAGCGATTCAGGCTCTGCCTTTAATACCTGAGGGTCGCGAACAGTGCCTTGTTTGGTTACTGTAAACTCAACAATAACGTAGCCTTCAATCCCACGAGACAGTGCGCGCCTTGGGTACACTGGCGCCACTTTTACAATGGGCAGGTATTCACCATCACTTGATTCAAGGGCTAAACCACCGGCTAAATTCACCTCGGCATCAACATTGGCCGCAAAGTCAAAATTATTAGCTTTTGCATTGGCATCGCTGTTTTGCATTTTTGGTGACTCCATTGGTGGTGGCGGCTCTTTGGGTGTGGGTGGTTTTTGTGGTTTGCGCTGTTTTGTTTGTAAGCTTTCTTCTTTTTTAAGCCGTACAAAGTCAAGCACGTTCCCCTTTGCAGGTTCGCTCATTGCGCCCTCACCACCAGTAATAAGTGCCTGCATGCCTAAAAACAGCATAAAGGTTACTAAAATGGCTATTACAAATGCTATTAAATAACGCATGGCTAACCCTTAGGCTTCTTGGGCCGCAATCGACACATCAAACACACCCGCGGCGCGCGCTGCATCCATTACTTTAATTAAAGTATCCGTGGTCGACTTTTTATCTGCTTGAATAACCACGCTCCCTTGTGGGTTTTCGGCTTTTAAACGCTCAATATTTGCCTGCACCGCACGCACATCTATTTGGCGTTTATTAATCCAAATTTCACCTGTGTCTGAAATAGCGACCAAAATATTAGCGCGTTCTTTTTTAACCGCAGTGGCGGCTTCGGGGCGGTTAACATCAATACCCGACTCTTTTACGAATGAGGCGGTCACAATAAAGAAAATAAGCATGATAAATACCACATCTAGCATGGGGGTCATGTTTATTTCTTCTGCTTCATCTTCTTGAAATAGGTTTCCTAATGGGGCTCTCATTTTTTATTCTCCTGAAATAAGTGGCTATAGATAGAACCACTTATTAATAATTGCTTAATGGTCTAAAACCATGCTGTCTTCAAGTAGCGCTACTTCACGTTTAGCCCGGCGTTGTAAGTACGTTGAGGCAAATACCCCAGATAACGCACCGACCATGCCTGCCATAGTTGGAATAGTTGCTTTAGATACGCCCGACGCCATAGAGCGCGCACTGCCTGTACCTGTAATAGCCATAACATCAAACACTTCAATCATTCCTGTTACTGTGCCAAGTAAGCCAAGTAGCGGACACAATGCAACCATCACATTAATAAGTGCTAAGTTAGCGTTAAGGCGCATACTGGCGCGTGAGATCATCGCTTGGCGAATTTGTTCTGCATTCCAGCTATTACGCTCGTTGCGCTTAAGCCAACTGTTTTTGATGGTTTTTTTGTAACCACGAAAACCATTAAAAAAGTAAATGAATCGCTCGAGTATCAATAACCACATCGCGAAGATTAACACCCCAATGACCAAGAGAACTTGGCCACCAGTGTCGAGAAAATCACGGATAGCATTGATTGAATCAATCAATAGCACCATGGTTTATGCTCCTTTTTCACTTCGTTTTGCAATAATGCCCGCGCTTTGCTCTTGTAAAATAAGCAGTAAGCTTTTTGCTCGGGTGTTGAGTATGGTGTAAATAAATACTGTGGGTATTGCCACAACTAAGCCAAGTACTGTTGTTACAAGCGCTTGAGAAATACCGCCTGCCATGAGCTTAGGATCCCCGGTGCCAAACAAGGTAATGGCTTGGAAGGTATTGATCATCCCGGTAACTGTACCAAGTAAACCAAGCAGCGGAGCCACTACTGAAATAATTTTAATCAGGGTTAAGTTACGGGTTATTTTTGGCATTTCGCGCAGTATAGCTTCGCTTAATTTAAGCTCTAGGGTGTCGTAGGCTACATTTGGGTAGTCGTCTTTTACTTTCATAACACGGCCTAGTGGATTATCGTCGCGAGCAACCGTGTCTTTAAGTTGACGGCGAATTTTGCCACCCACTAGCAATAAAGATACAAAACGCTCAATTGCAATTAACAGGGCTAATAAACCCACACCTAAAATAACGTAACCCACAGCGCCGCCTTGGTGAACTTGCTCAGCGGTATCTGGGGCTTGTACTAGTAAACCTAAAATTGAGCCACCGGTTGGGTCTAGTGCAAACTGCACAATACCGTTTTTAGCCTGCTGTAACTCGCCTGCGGTTGATGTATAGCGCGATACGGGCTGGCGAGTAAGCTCACTTAGCGTATTTGTACTTGGGCTGTACTCTAAATATTTACCGTTGGAAATAAGGTTAAAAGCACCAACACGCACAACTTCTTGCTCTGCTTTGTTACCACCTTCAATAATAACCTGAGTATTAAAGCGGCTCACTTTGCCTTGCTCGGTCATTTCACGTTGTAGCTCGTACCACACTTTTTCAATATCTTCGATTGAAGCAAGTTGTGAAGTAGATCCCATTTTTTGTGCTAGATCGTCCATAAAAACACTTCGACCAGGTATTTCTGCCGATACCACAGAGGTAGCAAACTTATTGCTTGAATCGCCTGCCACTTGTTGCAACACACCAAACAATTCTTTAAGTGATCCCATACGCTTTGATAGGGTATCGGTTAAATTAGCCAGTTTAATTTCGTTTTCTTCAAACTGTGTTTCTAAACGCTCTGATTCACTAAGCATTTGACTACGCTTTGCTTGCGTGTCTTTTAGCATTTGTACTTGCTCGTTTTGACGCGCAGTAAATTGTTGTTCACGCTGAGTATTTTGCACACTTTGCGCAGATTTACCTTGTTCAAGGTTTTTAAGTAATGAATCTAAATCCATTGGCTCAGCTGCTAAACTTGCGCATGTAAAACTTATACTTGCAGCAAGTACGGCCATTTTTGTCATTTGAGTAAACAATTTCATTTTCGACCTCTTATCGTGCTGCGTGAACTGGCAGAGTTAACATATCTGGGGCAAGTTGCTTACGCGCAATGCGTAAACCTTTATTAATTTGGCTAATGGTTGAGTCTGGAAGTGCTGCAAACGTTTTTGTTTGTGTATCCCAGCTACCAGCTAATTTACTATCGCGGGTTAAGTAAATGAGCTCTAAGCGACCAATGCGTAAAAAGTCAACTTCGCGTTCTTTACCATTTACCTCAAGCAGTGCGCTGTAAGCTTCAATAGTGCGGCCATAATCAACTTCTACTTGGTAGGCTTCGAGTACGCGGCGGAACTTTTCGCTAGAGGTAATATCGGCACGTTCCATCATGGCTTTTAAAGAGGTTAAACGTTTTTCACGCTCGTCTTTTAAAAATGGCACATCGAGTAATACAAACTGTTCAAGGCCGGTGATCATGCGCATCATTAGTGGCGTAATTTGACGCTCAATAATTGAAACCTGATCCATAGAGAGATTCATCGATTGCATTTCTGCAATTTGGTTATTTAACTGTTTTGTAAGCTGAGCGTTATACACAGCTAAACCATCAATTTCTTTATTAAGAGTTTTAAACTGTTGCAGACGCCCTTGCATTGAATCTGCAATCTTGTCTATTTTTGTTTGTGATTGCGCAGCCGATTTAGTAATTTCACTGCTTTTATCAATAACCTTATTTAAATCGTTTGCGTGTACAGCGGCACTTGCGGCCACAATACCAGCTATAATTAATGGTTTAACGCCTTTCATCGCATACACCTTTACTCGTTAGTTAGCAGATTTGCTAGTTTGTTTTTGTTAGCTTTAAACGTTTGATACAAACAATTAAAAACTAAATATTTTCAATGAGCGAAAGTGTATAGATGAAAAATGACAAGCATGTTGCGCAAAGAAGTCGCTTTTATGACAGCGTTAATAAATAGCCTGTCTAAGGGTGCTGTGTAAGGGGTTGTGTAAGGAGTGCTGTGTAACAAGTGTTATAAGAGGAGTGAGTGTTTGGCAACCAAACACGCATAATTTAGCAATACTTAACCTGAGTTCAGGCTATTTAGCTTAAAATAGCATTAATTTGATTTAATGTTTTTTGCCAGTCGGTGTAGTTTATTGCTATTGGGTGCACTTTATTGTCATTTATAAGCACTAAAGATGGAAAACCCTGAATGGGCAAACTATGTACATAATTAAGCTCTGCAATTAACTCATCATTAAGCTCTTTTGATTGAAGCCTATTTGCAAACTGCGCTTTATTTAAACCTATTTGCTCGGCTAAGCTAATTAATGTGCTTTCATCTGAGGGGTTTTGAGCATTTAAATAGTAAGCTTGCTGAATGGCTGCAACCATTGCACTTTCTTTGCCCGCTTTACGCGCAATAAGCGCCGCCCTACACGCTGGGTACGTTGAGCGCCTTGGTTTACAGTTGCGCCAAAAATCAAAATTAAACTCAGTGCCCAATTGCGCTGCTATTTTATGCCAGGTGTTTTGTAGCATATCTTGCATGTTTTGTGGCATGGGATCTTGGCTGTCAGGAGCAAGCCCTCCAACTTTGTATTCAACTACTAGGTTACTCTCAAGAGCGGCTTTTAACTTAAGCCAGCTCGGCGCATAACCCCAGCACCAACTGCACATAGGGTCGTGTACATAAACAAGTTTACTTTGAGCCATTTGCTCCTCCGTATTAACAGCTCGTGCTTAATGTAAGCCACCAACATTTACACATACTATAATGATTAATAGCTAAACTGTTGTTAGCGTTTGTTTTTAAAATTTAAACTTTAAACTTTTTAACCATACGCTCTAAATCGCTAAATTGTTGTTTAAGCTTGGTGCATTCATCCAAGGTACGGTTTAAATTAGCTTTGCCCTGTATTGAAAGCTCACTAATATTGTGAATGTCTGAATCGAGGGATTTAACAACCTGATTTTGCTCATCGGTTGCACTAGCTACAACATGATTCGCATCGCTAATTTTTTGTATTGCATCTATAATCTGCTGCATTACAACACCTACTGCATCGGCTTGTTGCACGCTTGTTTCGCTGTCGCTTAAACTGGTTTTCATTAGTTCTACCGCTAAATTAGAGCCTTTTTGTAATTGGCTTACGGTGTCTTCTATTTCTTGGGTTGATTGCTGGGTTCGGTGCGCTAATTGACGAACTTCATCAGCAACTACAGCAAAACCTCGCCCAGCTTCACCAGCCCGTGCAGCTTCTATTGCAGCGTTAAGGGCCAGTAAATTTGTTTGCTCGCTTACCCCTTTAATTACCTCAAGCACTTGGCCAATACTGGCTGTATGCACGTTTAAGCTATTAATAGTTTGCTGTGCCTGTTCCATATTTTTTGATAACTGATGAATACTGGCCACATTATTACTGAGTGTTTGCTGGTTTTGCGCTGAGTGCTGATCGGCATTTTTAGCTAACTTAGAGGCACGCTCAGCACTGTTTGATATTTCCATTGCGGTGGCAGAAAACTGATTAATAGCGGTAGCTACACTGTCGGTACGTTTAGTTTGGTCTTCGTACATTAATAATGTTGAGTCGGTTTGCGCCACTAAACTCGAAATAGCCACATCTAATGACTCTGTGGTGTGCTTTACTTGCTCAATAGAGTGCTGTATTTTTTCAATGAATAAATTAAAAGAATGACTTAACTCGCCGAATTCGTCTTCATTTTCAACTTCTAATCTACACGTTAGGTCGCCTTCACCTTGGGCAATGTTTTTAATAGCGTCGTTTAATCGCTGCATTGGGCGCATTAAATAGCGCAATAATAGTTGCATCATAATAATGATAACAACTATACCAATAAGCATATATATAGCGGCCGTTTTACCAAAGGCCGATACACTAGCAAAGGCTTTATCTTTATCGATTACCACGCCTAAGTACCAGTCAACGTTTTCTATACCGCGTATTTTTGTATACGATATAAGCTTACTTTGCCCTGCCACTTGATACTCTGTAAATTCGCTTTGCAAAGCAGTGTGGGTAGCAAATAACTCAGTAGTATTTTTTAAATTAAGTGCTCTGTTAGGGTGGCTTAACACTTGGCCGTTACTGTCAATTAAAAAGCCGTAACCTAAGCCTAAAAAATCTATATCGTTAATAATTTTTGTAATAATGCTCATTTCTATATCGGCGCCCGCTACACCAATAAACTGCTCATTTTGCTGCATCGGCACAACCGCAGATATAGTAAGTTCATTGCTGGTTACATCTATATAAGGGGTAGTAAAGGCAGTATTTACTTTGTTTTCTACTAGCTTGTACCAAGGGCGAGACGTGGCATCAAAATCAGCGGGCAATACTACGCTTTGATCGTTTAATATAAACACGCCATTGGATTTACCAATATAGGTATTTTTAAAGTTTCCGGCCAACTCAGCGGTATTAAGCTGTGTAAGGGTAAGCGCTTTGCTATCACCAGATTGGTGCGTTTTTGCTATGGCAATAACAATTGCCAGTTTGTCATTTAGCCAATTAGCAATGTTTTGCGAAACAGATTCTGAACTTTGTTGCAGTACGAGAGCAAGTTGCTGCTCGGTTTGATTACGCATAGATACATAGTTATTAATTGTAAAAACACCAAGTACCAACACTAATACCAGTGATGCAGCAATAGTGACCTTAGAGGTAAATTTTAACGAGCCAAGCATAAGTGCCCTTTTTTAATTGTTATTATTAGCACCTACAGTTTTAGCAAATATTTAACTAAATGTCTTAGTTATTAAAGCTTACGAGCAACAAAAGAGCTAAAACAGTAATAAAGGCTTAATTATGATTATTCATGAACTTAGAAGGATCGGGAAGATTAAGGCGTGTTGTTTAAATTGTGTACTTAAAAATACAAGCCCCTTGCGAGGCTTATTACTGATTGGCGCTTAACTGCGGGAGATTTATGTCGTTTTAAAATACGCTGCACAGCGACTAAAACGCTATGCTTTTTCCCATTTCATTTTATTATTGGTGTCGCGCGAATTGATAATTGTAGTATCACTGCTCTCTACGCCGCCTAGTTTTGCTAAACGGTCGTATAGCACCACGTTACAAGTGGCGGCGAGGTTCATGCAGCCAATAGTAGGAATATACACGACTTCGTCGGCCCACTTTAAAACGTCTTTAGACACTGAGCCATCCTCTGGGCCAAACACATAAAATGCGTTTTCTGGGTGGGTAAACTCAGGCAGTGGCGTTGCACCTTCAATTAGCTCAATAACCACAACCGTGGCACCTTGTGGCTTTACTTTTTCTAAATTATCGGTGGCAGTTAGTGAAATTCGCTCAACCACATTTTTTGTATCGGTATGAAACTTTTGTGCATTTAAATAACGGTTTCCGGTAAAAAACACCTGCTGTGCGTCGTAGCAACCTGCAGCACGTAATACACCGCCCACATTAGTTGGGCTTTTGGGATTTAATAAACCAATAACAGCCTGTTGCTTGCTCATTAATCACTATCCTTGGTTGGCCACTCTGCTATATATAGGTCAAAGTCATCGAGCTTAACGTCGCAATCTTTTACGGTTTTGTCTTTTACCGAAATGCCCTGCTGATGCATTTTTGTTTTGTCGCCATTATTTAACAGCGGATGCCACGAGGCCAACCCTCGCCCTTCGTGCAAACGGCGATAGCTGCAACTTTGTGGCATAAAAAAGATATCTTTGAGGTTTTCTTTGGTAAGTTTTACACAAGATGGTACCAGCGTTTGACGATTTTCGTATTCGCTACAACCACAGGTATTATTATCGAGATACTGACACACAATATTAGTAAATATTAACTGCTCACCTTCGCGTAGCTGATCGGTGGCGGTAAATTCATCTTCATCTTCGCTATCAATAAAGGTATTTAAGCAGCATTTCCCGCAGCCGTCACAAATGGCTTCCCATTCATTTTGGTTCATGTCGCTTAGGCTTTTTTCAAGCCAAAATTGTGTATTTGCTAATTGTTGATCAAACATAATGTACTCGCGCCCCTAAAGAGCGCGCATTCTACCGTATTGCTGCAAATGGCGCAAAGCCAATACCTTGCAGGTAAGGGCTTTGCCTAAGCATTATTGTACTGATTTAACCCAGCGCTTTATTTTCTGTTCTAAAATTGGCATAGGTAATGCGCCATCTATGAGTATTTGCGTGTGAAACGCTTTAATATCAAACTTATTACCTAGCTGTTTATGTGCGTAGTCGCGCAGCTCACTAATTTTAAACTCTCCTAATTTATATGACAGCGCTTGGCCTGGCCATGCTATGTAACGCTCAACTTCGGCTATTACATCACTTTTAGCCATAGACGAATTAGCTAGCATGTAATCAATACCTTGCTGACGCGTCCAGCCTTTTGCATGAAAACCAGTGTCGAGTACTAAACGCATAGCGCGTAATTGCTCATCTGATAAACGCCCATACCACATATACGGGTCGGTAAATAAGCCAAGCTCTTTCCCTAAACTTTCAGCGTACAACGCCCAACCTTCGGCAAATACGGTGTAGCCACCAAATTTACGAAAATCTGGCAGGCCATCTATTTCTTGCTGTAATGCTATTTGAAAGTGATGCCCAGGTGCTGCTTCGTGAATCGAGAGCGTTTCGAGTAAAAACTTAGCCTGCGCCTTTAAGTTATAGGTATTAATATAAAAAACACCTGGGCGAGAGCCATCTGGTGCTGGAGACGCATAAGATGCGCCCGCAGCCGACTGTGCTCTGTAAGCTTCTACTGCTTTTACAACGTATGGCGCTTTTGGTGCTATGTTAAAAAGCAGTGGCAAACGCGCATCAATTTTTTGTTTTACGTTTTCGTATGCCGCTATTAACTCTTGCGGCGTGTTGTAATAAAATTCGTCCGAATCACGTAAGTGGTCAAAAAATGCAGATAAGTCACCTTTAAAGCCAACTGTTTCTTTTACTTTTTTCATTTGCGATAAAATACGCGCTACTTCACTTAAACCAATATCATGAATTTCGTTAGCAGATAAACTAAGTGTAGTGTGTTTTTTAATTTGGTATTCGTACCACGCTTTACCGTTAGGTAAATCGCTATAACCAACACTTTCTCGGCTATTAGGAATATATTGATTAGCTAAAAACTCGCTCATGCTGTTATATGCAGGTACTAAACGCTCTATAATCAATTTCCTATATTGTACTGTAATTTGTTGCTTTTGCTGCGCTGTAAACGACTCTGGGAAGTTTTTAATTGGCGCCCAAAATAGTGAGTCTTCGGCGTCAGTTACCACATGGGCTGCAAATTGTGGTTGCAGCTTTTTAGCCAGTGGCGTTGGTAATACTACGCCCAGCTTTATGCCTTGCGCCATTGATTCTTGCACACTTACAAGCCAGTTAATAAAGCCCTCACTTCGGGCTAAAAAGTTGCTGTAATCTTCAACTGTATTAAAAGGTTGTGCACTTTGTCCCGAGCCAAAACCAGCAAAGGTGTTATGTGCCCCTGCCATTTGATTAATTGGCAGTAAATAATCTGGGTATTGCATTCCTTCAAGCTTAAGCGCTAAGTCTTGGGCTAATACTTCAAAGCTTAATAATGCTTGTCCTACTAGCTGCTCTTTATCTATAAGTGTTAAGCGCTGTTGATATTTTTTATAAAAAGCGGCTTTTTTATCACGGCTAGCCGATGAAATAACAGGCGTAAATTGGTTATTAAACTCATTACGGCCATTGTAAGTGGCACTGAGAGGGCTAAACATAAGCGATTCATCGTAATATTGAGCTACCAGTACATCAAGCTGTTGTTGTGCTGAAAGCTCTGACACCACTGCTTTGGCAGTATTAGCCATGCTCAATTGCGCGTGGCTACTGGTGGTGTTACTTTCATGCTTACTTTTATTTATATTAGTGCAACCACTTAAAGCAAGCAGTACACCACTGGCTATAACCGCCAAGTTTATTAATTTCATGCTGATACCTTGTTAAAATTTACTTATCGAGTATGCGTAGTTACATCAACTAAATAAAGAAATTACGATAGATAACAGCCATCGCTATTTATTTGCAGTTTGTGCTTAGCTTGGTAAAGTCGAGTTAATTTAAAATACTAATAAAAGACCCCCTAATATGAAAAAACAACTACTGTCTGCTTCTATCGCACTTTTATGTTTAAACAGTATGAATGCCTATGCTGTTACTTATGTATCTGCTAAGGCAATGCTTGATGTTCAAAGTGGTAAGTTAATACAGTCACCCCTTATTACCATAGATAATGGCGTGATCACCGCTATTGATAGCAATAAAACGCCTAAGCTTAATAAAGGAGATGAACATATTAAGCTGCCTGAACTGACACTTATGCCAGGATTAATGGACATGCACGTGCATTTAACCAGCGATCCAACGGTACCTCGCAGTGAGCGTGTAGGACAATCGGTACCGCGTATGGCTGTAAAAGCAGCGTACTTTGCGAAAAAAACCCTTGAAGCTGGATTTACTACCGTGCGCAACGTAGGCGCAGAAGGTTACAGCGTAATTGCAGTACGCGATGGAATTAATGCAGGCGATATAATTGGCCCTCGTATTTGGGCAGCAGGCCCCTCTTTAGGTATTACCGGCGGCCATTGTGATAACAACCGTTTGCCACCTGAGCTTAAATATACCTCGCAAGGCGTTGCCGATGGTCCATGGGCGGTACGCGTTAAAGTGCGCGAAAATATTAAATACGGCGCCAACGCCATTAAATTTTGTGCCACAGGGGGAGTATTTTCAAAAGGGACTAAATTGGGCGCACAGCAGTACTCGTTTGAAGAAATGAAAGCCATTGTAGATGAAGCGCACCTTCGCGACTTACCAGTAGCCGCGCATGCTCATGGTACAGATGGTATAAAAACCGCAATTAAAGCCGGTGTTGATAGCGTAGAGCATGCCAGTTATTTAGATGACGAGGCAATTAAATTAGCTAAAGATCATGGTACTTGGCTTTCAATGGATATTTACAATACCGAATATACATTGAGTTTTGGCGAGCAAAATGGCGTAGATGAGGAAAATCTAAATAAAGAACGCCAAGTATCTAAAGTACAGCGTGATAGCTTTAAACGTGCAGTGAACGCCGGCGTTAATATGGTATTTGGCACTGATGCTGCTATTTACCCACATGGCGATAATGCTAAACAGTTTTCTCGCATGGTTGAGTTTGGTATGACTGAACTGCAAGCAATTCAAGCATCTACTGTAAATAGTGCAAAGCTATTAAAAATGGATAAGCAATTAGGCCAACTTAAAACAGGCTTTGCAGCCGATATTATTGCAGTAAAAGGTAATCCGCTTAAAAATATTGCAACACTTGAGCACATTCCTTTTGTAATGAAAGCAGGGGTAGTTTACAAAAACTAGTAACTCTTTTTAAGTAGATCTACATAAGGCTCGCTTTTAGTTTACAGCGGGCCTTTAATTTTTAAGCCTAAACAATTTATAGCTGAAACTTTGGCCAACCCAGGCTGATAAAGCTAAGCGTATATTTAAAAAGCATAAGTTACGCTTACCAATTCCAACACGCTTAAAAAACCAGCAAACAGATTGTTATAAAAGCTTTTTTTAAACTTTTTATTTATTTTAATAACGATAACCATTATCATTCGCGCAACTTGTTAAATACGAATACTTACCATTATATGCATAACTTTAAATATTCTTTACTTACCCTTGCTTGTTTAAATGCACAATTAGCCTTTGCTAATGATATAAAAGTTGAAGACAACATAGAGCGCATTAGCGTTTACGAAAAACAAAACCGTGTTGTTATGAGCTCTGGCTTAGCTACTAAGTCAAACATGTCGTTAATGGAAACCCCAGCTCCTGTGGTTATTATTGACCGTGAACTTATTGAATCACAAGGGGTTAATAGCCTGCAAGATTTAGTACGCAACGTAAGTGGTTTAACTCAAGCCGGCAATAACTACGGTATTGGCGATAATTTAGTAATTCGCGGCTTAGATGCCAATTACACCTACGACGGTATGTATGGCGGTGCTGGGCTAGGTAATACCTTTAACCCTACTCGTTCACTTACTAATGTTGAATCGGTTGAAGTACTAAAAGGCCCTGCTACTGGTTTATATGGTATAGGTAGCGCTGGTGGCGTAATAAACCTAATTGAAAAAAAGCCTGAGTTTAACGAAAAACATAAAGTGGGCGTAGAGCTTGGCCAGTGGGATAGTTATGCACTTTCGATTGATAGCACCAATGCTATAACCGATAATTTAGCCTACAGGGTCATGGCTAAAACAGCTTCAAGTGCCGGCTTTCGTGACTTAAAAGAAGATCGCGACGAAATTTATACCTCGCTTAAATATGTATTCGATAACAAACAAAATATTATGCTCTCCGCGGCCTACATTAAAGATGCCATTGCAGTGGATTCAATTGGTCACCCTATTCGTATTTACGATGCAAATTCGGTAAATGGACTAACGTCAGATCAAGTAACCGGTGCTGATTTAGTAAATGATCCGTCTGGCAATGGCTTGCAATTATCTGAAGCGCAGCGCATTGAGCTTGCAAATTCATTATCGTCTTCAGATGGTTTAACGCCTTACAGCTTTGGTACTAATGGTATTATTTCACCTATGGCTAAAGATAACGAAGGTGAGGAGCTGCGTTTTAAATTAACCCACAACTACTTTATTACCGATGATTTATTTTTGAATCAACAATTGCAGTATCGTAATTACACCTCAAGCTTTGCTCGTCAAACCGGGGCTTATAATTACGTGTATTCAACTCGCAGTGGAGTAATAAACCAAGATCCGCGCGCGCCACTAGTTGAAGACGGGGTACTTTACCCGTTTGCAGCACGCCGCCAAGAGTATCGCCAAGTGGAGGCCGACGAAAAGTCATGGCAGTACTTTGCCGATTTGCGTTACGACTTTTCAGTAGCCGATATAGACAACGAGTTATTAGTAAACGCTAATTATGAAGATAGAGATATTGGCTTTAAACAATATTCTATTTATGATGCCGATAAAGTGATTAACGATAGCGACGGTAACTTACTTTACCAAGGCACACTGCCCTACATTTACGATATACGAGAGCCTAACTGGCCAACCGGTAACTTTGCCGATTACGACCCACTTAAAACCAGCGACTACAATAAAAAAGTACAAGCTTGGGGGTTAGGTATTCAATATGTAAGCTATATAAATGAAGCCCTTACTACACGTATTGGGGTTGCCTATAACCGTATTAAACAAAGTTACGAGCATTTAGGTGTAGATGAGCGCTACAGTTCAAGCCGTGCAAACCCAACCCCTGAGGCAAATACATCTGACAGTGGTTTAACCTATAATTTAGGTGCAACTTATCAACCAACTGAAGATTTCTCGATATTTGTTAATCATTCTAAAGGGCGAACAGCCTACAGTGTTTTAGGCTCTGTAAGTGGTAACGAAGCCGACAGAGAAGATTCTGAATCGTTAAGTAACGATTTAGGATTTCGCTTTAAGGCCTTTGACGATCAGTTATTAGCGTCTATTGTGGTATTTGAAAGCGCGCGAACTAATTTAGAGTATGCTAATCCTCTTTATGAAGCGGGTGTATCTGCAGAGGGTGTAGTTGAAAGCTTTTATAATGGTAAAGAAGAAACCAAAGGTGTGGAGCTTGATTTAAACGCTTACTTAAACGATAAATGGAAAATAAACGTCAACGGCGTATACCAAGATGCACGTGATCAAAGTAATCCTAATAGCAGCAGTTTCGATACTCGCCAAAAAGGCGTGCCCTATGTAACTGCCAGCACTTGGGTAACTTACTACGCAAACATGTTTAATTTACCAGAGGCGGTAAATATTAGCGGCGGTATTACTTTTGTAGATAACCGCAGCACTAACTCTAGCTCGTTTTCGATTCCGGATGGTTATGTACCTAGCTATACAATTTATGACACTGCCATTTCGTACACAACTGATAAATGGCATATGCAGCTAAATCTTAATAATTTATTTAATAAGCGTTATTACTCTAAAGCCATGTTTTTAGGCGGTATGCCTGGGCAAGAACGCAATGCTAAATTAAGCTTTAGCTACACACTTTAACTAGTTAAATACTTAAAAAGCACGGTTTTCTAATTTAGAAACCGTGCTTTTTTGTGTTTGATGAATGCTTAATTTAGATCAGATAGTAACAACTATACGACCATTAATTTCGCCTTTGAGCATATCATCAAAAATTTCGTTAATATCCTCTAAGCGTTTTTCTTCAATAATTGCTTTTACTTTACCTTGTGCTGCAAATTCTAAGCACTCTTGTAAATCTTTTCGAGTACCTACAATAGAGCCCACAACTGACACACCATTTAGCACTGTATCAAAAATAGGTAATGGCATATCCTCTGGCGGTAAACCCACTAACACACACTTACCACCACGACGTACACTTTTATAAGCTTGCTCAAAACCAGGCTTTGAAACTGCAGTACATACGACTGCATGCGCGCCGCCTACTTGTTCAAAAATGGCTTCGCTTGGGACCACTTCTTTAAAGTCGAGGGTAATATCTGCGCCAAGCTCTTTGGCCAGCGCGAGTTTTTCTTTGCCGGTATCAACCGCTATAACATTAAACCCCATTGCTTTAGCATACTGTACAGCTAAGTGCCCAAGACCGCCCACTCCCACAATAGCCACCCATTGCCCGGGTTTAGCTCCCGATACTTTAAGTGCTTTATACGTGGTTACTCCAGCGCAAAATAATGGCGCGGCTTCTGAAAAGCCAAGCCCTTCGGGTATTTTTACCACGTAGTCACCGTGTGCTAAACAATATTCGGCGTAACTACCATCTATAGAGTAGCCGGTATTATGCTGTGACAAACACAGGGTTTCTCTGCCATCTAAGCAAAACTCACAATGCCCACAGGCACTGTAAAGCCAAGGCACACCAACGCGATCGCCTACTTCTAGGTGTTTAATATTGCTACCGACCTTTTCAATTACACCTACGCCTTCGTGGCCTGGCACTAAAGGCATTTTAGGCGCAACAGGCCAATCGCCATGACATGCATGTAAATCGGTATGACACACCCCACAGGCCGCTATTTTTACCAATACATCATTTATGCCAACCTCTGGGATAGGCATGTCTATTATTTGTAATTTACCTTTAAATTCATTATTAATTGCAGCTTTCATAATCATTCCATCGTTTAAGTAATACCTATAAAATAAGTATTAATGTGTATTAAAAATAAACTTCATTGCTTTATACCCATTACAACTTAAACCAATATAGCTGAGTGATTATTAATCTAAATCAAACTTTAGTCTGACAGTAATTACTTAACTCGCTGTAAAATCTTGCCATACTCAATAAGCGTGCTAGCATTAGTTTCTGAAATTACTAAAAATTAAGAAGTTATGAGTTTATCCGACAAAAATTTTTCCTTTGTAATGCACTGTGGTGAAATGGGTAGCCGCTGGGGATTCAATCGTACTATTGGACAAATGTGTGGCTTATTGATTATTACTAAAAATCCGATGACCGCGAACCAAATTGCAGAATCCCTCAGTATTTCACGCGGTAATGTTAGTATGGGCATTAAAGAGCTGCAATCGTGGCAGCTTATTAAAGTACAACATATTCCTGGCGACAGAAAAGAATATTATGCCCCTGCGGGTGATATTTGGGATATGGCTAACCGGGTGTTCGAAGAACGTAAAAAACGCGAAGTAGAGCCTACTCTAAGCTTACTGCGCGATAATCTATTAGATACTGCAAGCAACGAAGATGAACTTTACGCACAAAAACAAATGGGCGAAATTCATAACCTGCTTGAAACAGTGACTAAATGGTCATCTGAATTACAGCGTTTAACCCCTGAGCAGCTTAATAAGCTAATGAAGTTAGGATCTGGTATTGGTAAGGTAATTGATTTAAAAGATAAAATATTTAAAAAAGAGTAAGTAAAACCCAAAATTCAAAAAAAGCCGCAATTGCGGCTTTTTTTAGATACTTATTTAATCTGTATTATATTTTTGGATAGCCAATTCTGTCTGATAAATAACCTACACTGGTAGCAAAGTAATACGAGCGATTCCAGTGCATAAATACTTTATAGTTATCGTAGGCTAAGTACATACGACCATTTATATCATCTGGCATTACCAACGCTGCTCGTACATCTACATTTGGCAGATCACTACCATCTGCACGGCGTACACCTAGTGCTTGCCATTCAGCTAATGAGCGCTCTGAGTCATTCCAAAACTCTAACCATTGTTTACGCGTTTTAGTACCGCGCACTAGCACGTATTTACTATCAAAGTTTTCTGGTAACTTAACCTGACGACCCCATGTAAGCGAGTCGTTCCAGCCTTCTTGCTTTAAGTAATTAGCAATAGAGGCGAATGCATCTTCTTTGGTAGTCCAAATATCTTTGCGACCATCGTTATTATAGTCAACCGCGTAAGCGTTAAATGAGGTAGGCATAAATTGCGTTTGCCCCATAGCACCTGCCCAAGAGCCTTTAAACTTATCAAGGGTAATGTGCCCTGACTTTAAAATATCAAGCGCAGCCCAAAGCTGTTTTTTATACATGGTTTCGCGACGACCATCGAATGCGAGCGTAACGAGCGATGAAATTACATTATGGCCACCTTGTATAGCACCAAAGTTACTTTCAAGGCCCCAAATAGCCACAATAAAGCGCGCTTGCACGCCAAAGTCTTTAGCTACTTTTTCTAGCACGTCTTGGTTTTCGGCGTATAATTTACGGGCGCGATCAATTTTCCATTGCGGTACGCGTTTAGGTAAATAGGTTTCGAGCGTTTCTTTAACTTCTGGCTGATTTTTATCTGCAGATACTATTTTTTCTTTATAGCTTGCACCAGCAAAGGCTTGATCAATAAGCTGGCTGTCGTAACCCTTTGCAATTGCTTCTTGCTTTAAAGCGTCTAAATATGTTTGAAATTCAGCTTGTGTTTTTGCCATTACAGATGTGCTTAAACATACTCCACATAAAATCATGGCTAATTTTTTAATCATTATCGGCTCCGTTTTCTTTTCGTAATTGGCTTAACAGATTCTCCTGCGGAGGCGGTATTTGTAAATAATACCCTTTTTCTGTCAATGCTGCTTTTACGGTTTCTAAATCAGCTGTGCCTAACATCGCACGTTTTGCTAGGTTTATCAGCATCACATATTTAGGTTGACCAAACATAGCCATTAAAGGTTCCGGAACTTTAGTAAAATCATCTCTTTTTTCAACAAATAAGAAGCTATCCGCTTTTTTCTTACTTTTATATACCGCAGTGAGCATTATGGCCCTATAAATTCTTGCTTAACAATGATTCACACTATAACATGAGAGCAATAATAAGTTAGAATAATTAGATTGAAAATTTCAATAAAGGCCTTATTCAGCCTGCGTTTATCTAAATTTAATCTCTGATCAGATAATTCAATTGAGCGTGTATGTCAGAACAAATTTTTGAGCTAAAAGGGAATCTTTTTACGTTATCAGTTTTACATCTTTACAGTACTGATATAAACCTTTTAGCAGAGCAACTGTATATTAAAATAGCCCAAGCGCCCAAGTTTTTTGAAGGTGCGCCTATTGTTGT
The DNA here is from genome assembly GCF_040308685.1 of Pseudoalteromonas sp. 20-MNA-CIBAN-0454. Classification (NCBI taxonomy): domain Bacteria; kingdom Pseudomonadati; phylum Pseudomonadota; class Gammaproteobacteria; order Alteromonadales; family Pseudoalteromonadaceae; genus Pseudoalteromonas; species Pseudoalteromonas sp. 20-MNA-CIBAN-0454. The sequence continues at coordinate 44,304 of NZ_JBEOOB010000018.1, forward strand.
TAACTTAATTGAGATAAAAAATAACTCTCTCGATTTTGTTCATTTAAAATCATTACTTGAGCGTATGAGCTTTAATGCGGTTGGTGTGTGTAATGGCTCAGACGAGCAACATACGCAAGCCAAAGCAGCTGGCCTATCTGTATTAAATTATTCACAAGACGTTAAGAGTGAATCTGTTAAAAAAGAACCCAATACCTCTATTGTTGAAAAAACAGTGCACTTGCCTGCACAAATAATTAATGGCACGGTACGCTCTGGTCAGCAAGTTTATGCAAAAGATCGCGATTTAGTGGTACTAGGTGCTGTAAGCCATGGCGCAGAAGTTATTGCAGATGGCAACGTACATATATACGGAACCCTGCGTGGTAGAGCAATCGCTGGCGCAAAAGGGTTTAAAAACGCACATATATTTTGTAATCGCTTAGAAGCAGAACTTGTTTCTATTAATGGCAATTACTGGATCAGTGATTCACTGCAAGGTGAACACTGGGGTAGCGCTGTGCAGATACAACAAAAAAATGAATCATTAGAAATTTCAGCTTTGGTTAAAGGATAAATCTCATGGCAAAAGTTATTGTCGTTACCTCGGGTAAAGGTGGCGTTGGTAAAACAACGTCAAGTGCCGCAATTGGTACAGGCTTAGCATTAAAAGGCTACAAAACAGTTATTATCGATTTCGATATTGGCTTACGTAATTTAGATTTAATTATGGGTTGTGAACGTCGTGTAGTGTACGACTTTGTAAACGTAATTAATGGTGAAGCAAATTTAAATCAAGCACTTATTAAAGATAAGCGCGTTGATAAACTATTTTTACTCCCTGCATCACAAACTCGTGATAAAGACGCCCTAACACGCGAAGGTGTTGAGCGCGTGCTTAACGAATTAAAAGAAGACTTTGATTACATTGTTTGTGATTCACCAGCTGGTATTGAAGCTGGCGCTATGATGGCTATGTACTTTGCCGATGAAGCAATTGTAACAACAAACCCTGAAGTATCGTCAGTGCGAGATTCAGACCGTATTTTAGGTATTTTACACAGTAAGTCTAAGCGCGCTGAAGAAGGCTTAGAAAACATAAAAGAACACCTATTAATTACTCGCTACAATCCAGATCGTGTTTCTAAAGGTGAAATGTTATCGGTTGAAGATATTCAGGATATTTTAGCGATTGATTTATTAGGCGTTATTCCTGAGTCTCAAGCAGTATTAAGTGCATCTAACTCTGGCCAACCTGTTATTTTAGACAGCGAATCTGATGCAGGCCAAGCTTATGCAGATGCGATTAGCCGCTTACTAGGTGAGACTGTCGACTTTCGCTTCTTAGATGTAGAGAAAAAAGGTTTATTCAAACGGATATTTGGAGGTTAACGTGTCTTTACTTGACTACTTCCGCTCAGAAAAGAAAAACAGTGCGTCATTAGCAAAAGAGCGATTGCAGATCATAGTCGCGCACGAACGTTCTCAACGAGGAACGCCGGATTACTTACCACAATTAAAACAAGATATTTTAGATGTGATCCGTAAATACGTTAACGTGAGCAGTGATGCAGTCCAAGTTCAATTTGATCAGAACGAAGATGACTTAGCCGTGCTTGAGCTAAACGTAACCTTGCCTGACGAAGAGCCAAAAGTATAAGGCAGTAATTAAGCATTAAATTACTGCTCGCAAAAAAGCCGTTCATTAAAGTGAACGGCTTTTTTATGTTTAACAATTTTACTTTTTAGCTTTACCCTAAAATTAAAATAAGAGAGTTATTTAAGCTCTTATATTTCAACTTGAAGTTGACTAGTTTAGTTAACACTTAAGGTTATTATATAAGTAGTTAAGCATTGCCGTAATTAGCCGAGCTTATTCTGCATCACCAAAGAACAACTTAGTGATCAGTTTATTATCAATAGTCTCACCCTTTAGCGTTCTCACTAACAGCTCACTACCGAGTAGTTGCAATGAAAATACTACGTCAGGTTTTACGCGCTTAATTTGCGGAATATGTTTACTTGAATTAACCAAAGCAATTGTTTTAGTGTCCTCGCCAGCAACTTCTTTAGCCGCTAAAATACTAAACGCATTTTCAGCATCATCATTACGTAACGCTAAAATATAATTTGCCTTTTTAGCGCCCGCTTCTATTAAGATATCTGCTGAGCTTGAGTCGCCATAAACAATGTCTGCATCTACCGGGTATTCGTGTTCAGACCCTGTTGGGCACACTAAAGTAACTGCATCGCCACGCTCTACCAAACCCGCATAAACACTGTGTGCGGTGGGTGAAATACCTAAAATAATAAAATGATTTTTTCTCATTACGTTCGAAATCCTACCTTTAACAATTTTTTTAAGATTACCACCAATCACAGGGCCTATAATAGCACTGATAGAAGTAGCAAAAACGGTAATACCCATAACAATAATTGATGCGGTAAATAATCGCGCTGTAGACGTTACAGGGTAAAGATCGCCATAGCCTACCGTCGACATGCTCACAATAGAAAAGTAAAATGCAGTGGGTAAATCGGTAATAGGGGTACTAAACTCGCTGCCTAAATACAAAGTGCCAAACACAGCATAAAGCATTAATGCGCCTGTACTCGTTAGAGCAAACAAACTACCTGCGGTAATACTAGAGCCATCAAAGCTTTTCCAGTATACGAGTAATAACATGCTCACAACCATAGTGTAAGACAATAATATTAGCCCAGAGCTTGACGATGAAATACTAATAACCGCGACCACTATTAATAGTATCAGTGAAAAAGCCCACGCTAAACGTGCTTTTAAAGCTAAGCCAACCGACATTATTATTAAGCCTGCACCTAAAATAAAGCGCGGTAGTTCTGTTATTCCTATTTTATCAATTAAATTTAACCAATCGAGCGACCAGTTTAATACACCCGGTAGCATTTCGAGCATACGTGCAACAACAGGTTTAATTAGCCAGTAACCATTAAAAGCAACCAAAATAGCTAATATCCAAGCTGGTTTACATAGTTCTAATAGTTTACGTTTTATTGTTTCAACTTTCATAAAAAGCGCTTTAATAACAGTGGTATATAAAAAACACCACTAAATGAATAGCAAATAAATTAATAAAGCTATTATAACTGCCTCCCAATAATAGGTGCACTTATAATAGCTTAGTATTTATACCTGTTAGCTCAATACACTATTAAGTAAGTTATCTATGTAAGCTAACCTTAGATACTTAAATACGATCAAACATCCCATTCTTTTAGCGTATCTTTTACAAAAGAATAGCGCCAAGAACTAAGCAAATCTGGTTTAATATACTGCTCTTTTTGTGCTGCAGATAATTTCCAATTCCAACTAATTAGTTGATTAACCTGCTTTTTAGAAGCCATTACATCCTCTGGAATATTATGTTCTTTGGCAACTTTATTAATTTTTTGTTTTATCTCTTTCGCTACTTTTTTGTAACTAGGAAAGTCTATTAAACGCTTTAAAATTGCTGGGTGTTGCTCCTCAGGCAAAGCTTTTGCTTGCTCAATACACTTTAGTATTTCGACTCCCGAGCGGTTCACTTCTATCGCCTCAACGCCCGGAATTTGCCTTAATGCATTTAAACTTGCTGGCCCTCGTTTAGCAATTTCTGTCATATTATGTTCTTTTAATACAAAGTTAAGTGCTAAATTTTTACGAATTGCTTTATTTCGACGCCAAACAGCCAGCTCTCTTAATATTGCAAGTTCATGTGGCCTTAGTTGCCACGCATTTTTAATGTCTTTATAGAGCAGTTCATCTGGGGTTTGAAATTCACGCTTATTAGCCACTAACTCACTTTCGCTAATAACAATATTAAATAAATCGGCGGCTTTTACACTGTCAATAATAAGATTAAAACAGGGTAATAAATGATAGGCATCGGCAGCAGCGTACTCTAATTGTTTATTTGTTAATGGCCGTTGCAACCAATTTGTACGTGATTCACTTTTATCTATTTCAATATCCAGTAAGGTTTTTACCATTAGAGCAAAGCCCATGCAGTTTCCTTCGCCTAAAATTTGCAGTGCAAATTGAGTATCGAATAACGGCGTAGGAACAAACCCAGCGTACTTTTGAAAAACTTCTATGTCTTCTGAAGGAGAGTGAAATACTTTTAAAACAGCAGGATCTTTTAAAATTTGCCAAAAATCGAATAATGACAGTTCTGCCAGTGGATCTATAAGTGCTAAATGCTCGCCATCATAAACTTGAATAAGTGCAACTTCTGGGTACAAAGTACGGCGACGCATAAACTCTGTGTCTATGGCTAAAACGGGCTTGTTTTTAATTTGCTCAACAAAAGTATTAAGCTGATTTTGGGTTTCAATTAATTGGTAGTGCACTTAGTCTCCTACAATAAAAAAGCCGACATATGTCGGCTTTTTTAATAGTTGCTAATCTTTCAAGGCTCTTCTGAGTATTTTACCTACGTTAGTTTTAGGTAACTCATCCCTAAACTCAACAAGCTTAGGCACCTTATAATTAGTTAAATTATCACGACAGTGTTTTATTATATCTTTTTCAGTTAAAGAAGGGTCTTTTTTTACAACAAAAACTTTAACTTGTTCACCACTCGTATCGTGAGGGATACCAATAGCTGCTACTTCAAGCACTCCGTCGTGCATGGCAACAACTTCTTCAATTTCGTTAGGGAATACATTAAAGCCCGAGACAATAATCATATCTTTTTTACGATCGACTATATAAAAGAAACCTTCGTCGTCATAAGTTGCTATGTCACCGGTAGCAAACCAGCCATCTTGTAAGCTCTCAGCGGTTGCATCTGGGCGTTTGTAGTAACCAAGCATAACTTGCGGGCCTTTAACCCAAAGCTCTCCTGGTTCACCTTTTGCTGCTTCTTGGCCATTATCAAGAATTAATTTGATTTCGGTACTTGGAGCCGGTAAACCAATTGAGCCATTATATGCAGTTAAGTCATAAGGACTAACGGTAACTAAAGGAGAACACTCGGTTAAACCATACCCTTCCATTAATTTAGATTTTGTAACTGTTTGCCATTTTTCAGCAACTGGGCGTTGTACAGCCATACCGCCGCCTAATGACATTTTTAAGTGACTAAAATCAAGTTCAGCAAATCCTGGCGTGTTTAACAAACCATTAAATAAAGTATTTACACCCGTAATAGCAGTAAATTTAGCTTTACTTAATTCTTTAATAAAACCAGGCATGTCGCGTGGGTTAGTTATAAGTACATTTAATCCGCCGTACTTCATAAATGTTAAGCAGTTAGCCGTTAATGCAAAAATATGGTAAAGCGGTAACGCAGTTATTACCACTTCTTTACCGCGCTCAAGCACTGGGTCTAAACATCCTGAAACTTGCTCAAGATTACCTACCATATTACCGTGGCTTAACATTGCGCCTTTAGATACACCCGTTGTTCCACCGGTATATTGTAAAAAAGCTAAATCACTTAAGTTAACCTCTGGACGTACATAGGCATTTTCGTCGGCTTTAAGTAAATCGCAAAAATCTATGGTATTTGGCAAAGTGTAGCTTGGCACCATCTTTTTAATGTACTTAACAACAAAGTTTACAACATGCTTTTTAATGCCACCCATCATGTCACCTACTTGGGTAACAACAATATGTTTAACATCGGTATGCGGTAGCGCTTTTTCGAGTGTATCGGCAAAGTTAGCCAATATAAAAATTGCTGAAGTATCAGAATCTTTAAGTTGGTGCTCAAGTTCACGCACTGTGTAGAGTGGGTTTACATTAACAACAACACAGCCTGCACGTAAAATACCTAAAATAGCAATGGGCGTTTGTAACAAATTAGGCATCATAACTGCCACTTTGTCACATTTTTTAAGGCCTAAATCATTTTGAATATAAGACGCAACTTTTTTAGTTGCAGTATCAATTTCATCATAAGACAAGGTTTTACCCATATTTGTAAATGCGGGTAAATCTTTGTAGTCGGTAAAACTTTTTTCAAACACTTCGAGTAATGAGGCATAGTGCTCAGGATCGATAGTTTCAGGCATACCTTCTGGGTAGCGCTTAAGCCAAATTTTTTCCACTCTTAGCCCCTGTTTATAGTTATATTTTTATTAACCTTAATCTAAGTAAGGCACTTTGACAATTGAGCAAATACTCTAATGAAGAATAATCCCACATTTAACGCTAATATACAATTAACACACGCTACTTTGCACCATAAATGCTTGAATCTGTTCAAAACAGTGCGCACTGCTTTGCATATGACAGTGATGCCCGCCCTCTACAGTTATTACATTTAAGCTATTGTAATATTTAGCATAGTTTTCTAAATTTTGTTTTACAAAAGTGTAGCCTGTATCCCCTAGTATTAACTGACATGGCGCAATTAAATTTTTTATTGCACCAATACATTGCGCCTCATCAAACCTAAAACCTGAATGATTTTTAAGCTTTGGGTCGGTTGTTAATGCAAATCCATTTTTAATTGTTTTAATATTGCGCGCCATTAATACCTCAATAAGCTGGCTACTTAAGTCTGTTGTTTGCGCACGTGCTTGGTGTATTTGCTCTTTCGATTGATACACTCTTGGCTTTTTATTTTTTAGCCTGTCTCGGTTTAAAATAGCACTTTTAAGTTGTTGCGTTACTTCTTCACTTGGGGTTGTTACGCACCCTATTCCTTCTATAAATGTTACAGACGTTACATAGTCACTAAAGCAGCTTGCAAACACACCCGCCACCATAGCTCCCATAGAGTGCCCTACTAAATGTATTTTTTTTACCCCTAGAGTATTTATAAACTGATATATATCATCAATATAATCTACAAAATAATAGTGTGCGTCGTCGCTACGCCACGACGACAATCCGTGTCCGGCAAAATCAAGGCAATACCACGTTTGCTGCACTTTGGCATTTGCTAACATAGGGATATAACTTGCACTATTATCAAGCCAGCCATGTAGCGCAATTACAACTTCATCTCCACTTCCCGTTTTTAAACCATGAATATTTAAATTATTGATTTGAATATTAAATGGTTCCACAGCACACCCCTATTAATTTTATTAATGATTATTTATAACTGTTAGCTCTAACGTGTTTTAAAAGGCGCGGATTCAAATCTGAAGTGCATAACGTTTAGGCGGCTTTAGCCGCCAAGTGATCCTGCATCAATTTTGCAGGCGTTTCAAATCCAAGTGTCTTCCTCGGACGATTATTAAGTTGCTCAAGTACTGGTATAACTTGCGCTGGTGTTACCGCCTTAAAATCTGTGCTCTTCGGCCAATACTGACGTAGTAATCCATTCGTGTTTTCATTCAATCCGCGCTCCCATGAGTGATAAGGGTGAGCAAAATAAACAGGAATACTTAAAGCCTCTGTGATTTGCTCGTGATAAGCGAACTCTTTTCCATTGTCAGCCGTGATGGTATGAAGCGCTGACCTATATGGCCTTAATAGTTCTATCGTCGCCGCAGTGACGGCTTGTGCTGTTTTTCCTGCTACCTGAGTTGATACAGTGAATTGGGTAACCCGCTCTACAATGGTAACAAGGGCGCCTCGATGACCTTTGCCTATGACGGTATCTATTTCCCAATCTCCGATACGGCCTTTCTCATCAACTATTTGTGGGCGCTTTTCAATGCTAACGCGATTTTTTATTTGCCCTCGGTTTGTTTTACCATGACTGCGCTTGTGATATTTCTTACCGTGTCGGCGCAGATGTAGGTATAGCTCACCACCTGCTTTTTTATCTTCCCAGATATACAGATAAATGCATTCATGACTGACAGACCGCTCACTTTCTTTGCGTAACCATCCCGTTATTTGTTCAGGACTCCACTTCTCATTAAGCTTCTGGGTAATTAAAGCTATCATTTCAGGTGTCATCTTAAGCGGTTTTCTTACACTTCTTCGGCGAAACAAAGCCCGCTCATGAGCTTGCTTGTGTCTGTAACCTCGCTTACCTGTATTTCTAGAAAGCTCTCTTGAAATCGTAGATTGCGATAAATTAGTTAGCTCAGCAATACTTTGTTGCGTAAAACCGCTTTTCTTTAGAACGGCGATCTGGCATCTTTGCACATAGGTCAGTTGTTTGTAATGTCTCATTGTAAAATCTCTTGCCTGAGAAAAAGCAGTTAGCTTATGAGCAACTGACCACTTAATCTAGCCAAAACAAGTTATGCACTTACAATTTGAATCTAGGAGGTGTTTTTAAATCTATCCTTCAGTAGTTATAGACAATGTAACCTTTAATGATAGGTATTTGCTACCAACTAATTTAAAACAAAGGAGTAATTATAACTAAGCAAGTAAATTAGTTTATGTGAACCTGATTTAATAAAGCTTAAGCGCAATATAACTTTAACACTTTGCTTTAGTCGTTCATCGATATTAATTTATTTATCATATTAACTGTATACAATAACTCCAAGCTATTAAATTAAGTACATTTAAAAGGTACAAATATGAAAAAACAGCTCAGTTTATTGGCGCTTTTATGCAGCGCAACAGGTGCTTATGCAGATTCGGCACCAAAAAATATTATTTATATGATTGGCGATGGTATGGGCCCAGCTTATACAACTGCTTATCGCTACTTTAAAGACGATTCGAACACAAAAGCAATTGAAAGCACTGTATTCGATACTATTTTAACTGGCATGGCACACACCTACCCAGACGATCATACTTATGTTACCGACAGCGCAGCAAGCGCTACAGCGTTAAGCAGCGGCCATAAAAGCTATAACGGTGCTATTGGCGTAGATACCAATAAAAAGCCCGTTAAAACGATGTTAGAAATTGCAAAAGAGCGCGGTATGACCACGGCACTTGTCGCTACTTTGCAAATTAACCACGCCACACCGGCAAGCTTTGCAGCTCATAATGAATCTCGCGGTAACTACGATGAAATTGCTAATGATTACATTGACAATAAAATTGCGGGCAAGCTACCCGTTGATTTAATGCTAGGTGGAGGGACTAAATATTTTATTCGTGAGGACCGTAACTTAATTGAAGAATTTAAAGCCGCTGGTTATCAATACTCCGACGACATTAATAACCTAGGCCAAATTACGCAGCTCCCTGCCATTGGTTTATACGCCGAAAAAGGCCTTCCATACGCAATTGATGAGCACCCCAATCGCCTTGCACGATTAACCACTAAAACACTTGATTTATTAGATGGCCAAAACAAAGAAGGTTTTTTTGTGATGATTGAAGGCAGCCAAATTGATTGGTGTGGCCATGCTAACGATATAGCCTGTGCTATGGCAGAAATGGACGATTTTGCTAAATCGGTCGAAAAAGCAAAAGCATACGTTGATAAAAACCAAGACACGATTTTAATTGTTACCGCAGATCACTCAACAGGTGGTTTAACACTTGGTGCCCACGGACAATACAAGTGGGATACCGAAATAGTTAAAGGCGTTAAAGCCTCGGCTGGTAAATTAACCTCGCTATTAATGGATACCAGTGATTTAAAAACAGTTTGGTCGGCTAATACTAATATTGAGTTTAGTGCTGAGCACCAAATTAAACTTGAGCAAGCTAAAAAAATGGGTAAAAAGCCTTTAAATTTAGCCATTAAAAGTATTATTAACGATGCCAGCTTTACTGGCTGGACAACTGGTGGCCACACAGCAGTTGATGTACAAGTATTTGCCTATGGTAAAGGTAGCGAGCAATTTACGGGCTCACAAAACAATACTGACATTGCCGATAAGCTAATTGCATTTATAGAAAAATAACGTATTAGAAACAATGCACATATAACAAATAAAAAGCCCGATCATCTAATATGTTCGGGCTTTTTATTTTTAAATTTTATATTTGAGTAATTTAAGCGTAAATGTCTACACCAATTAAATCTTGCACTTCAGCACGTCGTTCTAAATTTGCAAATTCGGTATAAGTGGAAATAGCCTTGCTTACTTGTGCTGAGGGTTGGTCGTAAATAGTTTGATTATATTGTGTATTTGCGTCGTTCGCTTTAAAAAACTGATTGGCTAACTCTACGCCTTCACGACTGTTTTTAACATAATCGGTATTCGTTTTTGGCGCAGCAGTATGCTCTAACAAACCTTGTGGTTTATTAGTAACTACTTTAGCAGAGCTAACTCTACCCGGAATATCTCCGGTAAAAAAACCTGAACCAATAGGCAGCGTCATTACGCGTCTCCAATCTTAATCTATTTAAAATTATGATTTAAAAACAACCAATTTGCAAATACTCGTTATTTAATTTTCACTCTCGACCTGGAAGCTTTTTCCAAGTAACAGTATCGCGTACATATTTAGGCTGTGCATCGCTTGCTTTTACAACGTTACCTGCTAAAAAGCCTGCTTCTACAAATGCTAGCATGTAGCGTGCATCAGGCAGTGTGATCTCGCTATTTATAGCTACGTTATTAAAATCATTCAACGCATCAGGGTATGTTTTAAACCCTGTACCTACAGCAACCGATTGTGGTGCACTATTGGCTATATAATCTTGATTTAACAACTCAGGTTTAATTACGCATTCTTGATTAACTAATTGCATTAAGCCGTTTTGTGCTTGGTAATGCGCAAAGTAAATCTCTCCCATGCGGGCGTCAATACTGGGATAAACACTTTCATGGCCGTGTTGCTCAAACGCTTGTTGCGCCATAATAGCTAATGTAGATACCCCTACAAGTGGCAATTTAGTTGAATATGCTAAGCCTTGTGCAATAGCTACACTAATACGTACTCCCGTAAAACTACCTGGACCTTGACCAAAGCCAATTACGTCTAAGTCTTTTAATTTACAGTTTGCGCTGGTTAATAGCTGATCTATTAATGGCAGTATTTTTTGACTATGCTGCTGCGGGCATTCTTCAAAATGATGAAATGTTTGCCCCTTAAAATGTAAAACAATTGATAGCGCTTCGGTAGACGCATCAAGGGCAAGAATATTACTTTTGATCATTTTATTACTCTAATTAATTTGTTGTAAAAATTTATTGGCATCTTCTAAGCTTCGCGTGCGGCGCATTGGCGGTAAGCTCTTTAAAAATACTTGCCCGTACTGGCGTGTAACTAAGCGATTATCGCATATTACAAGTACGCCTTTGTCTTTACTGTCGCGTATTAACCGCCCTACTCCTTGCTTAAGCGCAATAACTGCTTGTGGTAATTGTATATGTGCAAAGGGGTCTTTTCCTTGCATTTGGCAGTCTTGCATTTTAGCTTGTAGTAAAGGGTCATCTGGTGCGGCAAATGGAAGCTTATCAATAATAACACAGCTTAGTGTACTGCCGCGTACATCAACCCCTTCCCAAAATGAAGCCGTCCCTAATAGCACTGCGTTACCATGACGGGTAAACTTTTCTAAAATAATACGTTTCGACATTTGTCCTTGCATATAAACTGGGTAGTCTATTTGCGTAGTAAGCCCTTCGGCTACTAAATGCATCATACGGTAACTTGTAAAAAGCACAAAACAGCGTCCTTTAGCCGACTTAATCAGTTCCAGCGTTAATTTTACAATTGCGTGGGGCATATTGTCTGCGTGCGACTCAGGTAAGTAACGCGGCAAACACAGCAGTGCTTGGTTTGGATAATCAAACGGGCTATCTACCATCATGCTTTGTTTGGGTGTTAGTCCAAGGCTGGCGTTAAAGTGGCTAAGCTGATTATCGACGGACAATGTAGCCGAGGTAAATACAAACCCTGCGCCTGTATCGGCCATCATTTTAGCAAATTTAACTGATACATTTAATGGCGTTATATTAATAGTTAAATAACGGCGGGTGGTTTCATACCAATAACTAAAACCTGTTTGTGTGGTATCGAATACCCGCTCCAACTGGCCTTTAAATGCCAGTGCACGTTCAAACGGGTGCTCTATTTTATCGCTTCTGTCTAAGCAAAGTTTTAATACCTGATAAACAAAGTCTAGGTCGCTAATAACCCGATGCAACGCGGCGCAAATTTGCTTATCGCTGAGCTTGGCGCGCCAATCACCACGGCTGCCATCAACACCAAACTGCAGGCGTAAATCGGCAACACTGGTTTCGAGTTTATTTAAGCTTTTACCTAGCTGCAGCATGTCAGGGATTTCGGCTCGATAAATGGCGCGTAAATCGTTTATTAAATCCACCAGCTTTTTAGTGCTAACGCTTTCGCCAAAGTAATCACTAGCAATTTCGCTTAATTGGTGTGCTTCGTCAAATATATAAGCATCTGCTGTGGGCATCAGCTCTGCAAAACCACTGTCTTTTACCGCCATATCAGCAAAAAATAAATGATGGTTAATTACCACTATATCGGCATCAGCCGCATTTAAGCGTGCTTTTCTTATATAACAAGCTTGAAAGTCGGGGCATTCTTTGCCTAAACAGTTGTCTGCGGTGGAGTTTACATAAGGTAATACTTTTGCATCGTCTTCTATACCAATACAGTCGGCTAAGTCGCCTGACTGTGTTTCGCTGGCAAACTTAGCCACCATAGCTAATTGGTGCATTACATCAGAATCGTCGGTAGGTACATGAGCCACATGCTGATTAAGTCGATAAGTACATAAGTAGTTTGCTCGGCCTTTTAATAATGCCGTTTTTTTAGAAGCACTTAACGCTTTTACGAGTTGAGGTAAGTCGCGATGATATAACTGCTCTTGCAGGGCTTTAGAGCCCGTAGATATGATGGTTTTACCTTTTGATTTAAGCGCGGGGGCTAAGTAGGCAAAGGTTTTTCCTGTGCCCGTACCGGCTTCAACTACTAGTTGTGAGCTGTTTTTTAACGCATCAGCAACGGCAACGGCCATATCTATTTGTGGCTGTCGTGGTGTATACCCATCTAAAGATAACGCCAAAGGCCCGGTTGCACTAAACAGCTGTTTGATAATACCAATCACTTTACAATAAATAATAGCGCGATTTTACGTAAGCTAACCACCAAGGGCAAGTAATTACAAAGTAGTTTTACTTTTATGACGCTATTTATAAAATAAAATCTTCATTTTAATTATTCATCCTAAATTACCAAGACACGTTATTACTAACTTAGCTTTAAAGTTATGACAACACTATTAACAATGGCTCATTTACTATTAACCAGTTGCGATAGTAAAGTTAAATTAAACGCCTAATTCGCCTATAAATATTGTGACACTATAATATGACAGGAGTACCATAGCAGCCTTGAAACTCGCTTTTTGTGTGTCGCTTATAATTAATTAAGGTTAATCGATGAATGCTTGGTACCTCATTTGCTTTCTTTCTGCACTTGCTATTTTTATTGCATTTGCAAATCAATATATTCTTAAAATGCAAACCACTATTGCCATTACCACAGGCTCGGTTGTCATTTCATTATTGTTGATCATTGCCGTTAAGCTTTTGGGCGATCAAAACGCGTTAGCTATGACCCAAATTGTCTCGAGTATTAACTTTAATGAGTTACTTCTTAAAGGCATGCTAGGCTTTTTGTTGTTTGCCGGCGCACTGGAAATTAACCTGCAAGCTCTTAAAAAACAACGCTGGGAAATAACCGTTTTAGTCTTGTTTTCTACCTTGGTTTCTACTTTTATAGTTGGCTATTTAAGTTTTTACTTATTTGCTGCCTTTGGCTGGCCAGTGCCTTTTATATACTGTTTATTATTTGGTGCATTAATTAGCCCCACCGACCCAATTGCAGTACTGGCTATCATTAAGCAAATGCGTGCACCTGAGGGTATTTCGGTACAAGTTGAGGGCGAATCGCTTTTTAACGATGGGATTGGTTTAGTTATATTTACCACTATTTTTTCAGTAGCCTTTTATGGTACCGATGCAAACTTTAAAGATATAGCCGAGCTGTTTTTTGTTGATGCCCTTGGTGGTATAGCGTTTGGCTTGGCTATTGCACTGGTTGGCCACTTTTTAATTATTAATAGTCGCGACGTAAATATTCGCTTACTGATCACCCTTACTATCCCAAGCGCAGGATTTGCAGCGGCTAATTTATGGGAAATATCGGGCGCGCTTGCTATGGTAACCAGCGGTATTTTGTTAGGTAATATTACTCGCTCTAAAGCCACTGAACGCACCGGGCCCGATGATACCCGTTATGTAAAAGACTTTTGGCATGCCACTGACAGCTTTTTAAATGCGCTACTGTTTTTAATTATTGGCATGCTCATAGTGACCATGCCCATTACGCTAAGTGAAATTGGCGTAGGCTTGCTGATGATACCTGCTGTGCTTATAGCCCGTTTTATTAGTGTAGGTGTCCCTTTTGTATTGTTTAAACAATTTAGAAGTTACGACAAGCATAGCGTTAAAATATTAACCTGGGGCGGATTAAGAGGTGGCTTAGCATTAGCCATGGCAGCGGCCATACCCCGTGAAGAAGTTTTTATTGGCGGCTCTGATTTACATAACCTAATTGTAATTGTGACCTATGTAGTGGTGATTTTTTCAATTATTATTCAAGGTTTAACTATTTCACCACTTATTCACAGCAGTATTGCATCTGCAGAGCAAACTAAAAAAACGGCTAATTAAGCTATTACTTTGCTGCGGTTAACTGGTTATATACATGATCAAATAGCGCCTACTTTGGGGCGTATTTGATCTGTTTTGTAGCTGCGCTTAATAACGCAGCTTAACAACTTATGCCCATGTATCTAGGTGCGGCGTACCGTCTTCATCTTTTTTAATACCCGAGTTATCGGTGTTTTCGTTGATAAGTGAAAGCTTTTGTTTTTTTTCTAACTCACGTTTTTTACGTTCGTCTAATGCGACTTTGTCAGTACTCGCACCTTGTTTTACGCCCGCAATATAAAAAGCCCCTTTAGGCTCGAGCGCTAAACGCGTAATTGGCCCTAAGTAGGGGATCATAATATCCATACATCCTCCTTCAATACCAAAATCAATTTATGGTATGAGCTTTTAAAGCTTAAGTTAATATACATTAATCCTAGTTTATATCGGCGGTTATAACATATTCTTTAATTATGCAAAAAAAGGCTTGCCATATTATGCTGCTTTATGTTTTTATAATACGCACAAATCGAGATACATAACAACACACGTTAACTATATAAACGTTTGTTAAATAGGACAATAAAATGCGCTTAAACCTGACATCAGTACATCACCACCATTCATCGGAATAACCTGTCAGGTCTTTCGCTGAGAGGTTATTCCTAAAAGGAACCTCTGGCGAGTCATACAAATTGATTCATTTTCGCCCTGAGGTTCCGCCTCGGGGTTTTTAGTTTTTAAATTAAAGGAAAATGAATAATGAACAACAGTAATCGTCTACGTATCGCCATCCAAAAGGGCGGCCGCCTTTCAAAAGATTGCCAAGAGCTACTTAAACAGCTAGGTATCAAACTTAACCTTCGTGAACAACGCTTAATTGCACACTCAACTAATATGCCAATTGATGTATTACGTGTGCGCGATGACGACATTCCAGGCTTAGTAATGGAAGGCGTATGTGATTTAGGTATAGTGGGTGAAAACGTACTAGTAGAAGTGCAAGCTGAGCGTTTACGCCAAGGCATCCCAAGCGAAGTAACTAAACTGTCTAAACTAGACTTTGGTTACTGCCGCCTAGCACTAGCGTGGCCACAAGAGCTTGGTAAGCAAGACAAGAGCTGGTTTGAAGGCAAGCGCATTGCTACCACCTACCCTGAAATTTTAAAACAGTACTTAAAACGCGAAGGCATTAACGCCAGCACGGTTATGCTTACCGGCTCGGTTGAAGTAGCGCCACGTGCAGGCCTTGCTGATGCAATTTGTGATTTGGTTTCTACTGGCGCAACGCTTGAAGCGAATGGATTAATGCAAGGCGATACTATTTTAGAATCAAACGCTTGTTTAATTCAAAATAAAGACCTACAAGATACCGATAAATTAGCACTTATTAATAAGCTTATGCCGCGCCTACGTGGTGTTAGACAAGCTAAAGAAAGCAAATACATTATGCTACACGCGCCAAAAAATAAGCTTGAAGAAATTTGCGAAATTTTGCCTGGCTCTGGTCAACCTACCCTACTTGCCCTTGCCGGTAGTGATGATTATGTAGCACTGCACATGGTAAGCAGCGAAACTTTATTTTGGGAAACCATGGAGCAGCTAAAAGCCTTAGGTGCTAACTCAATTTTAGTTATGCCTATTGAAAAAATGATGGAGTAAGTAACATGCTTCGTTGGAATGAGGAATCTTCACAAGCACAAGCAGCGGCGCTAACACGCCCTGCGGTTTCGGCCAGCGCTAAGGTTGAAGCTATATGTAAAACTATTTTAGCTAAAGTAAAAGAGCAAGGCGACGACGCTTTGCTGGACATGGCTAAAGAGTTTGATAATAGAGCGAATCCACGTTTACGTGTGCCGCTTGATGAAATAAACGCATCTGAGCAGGCGCTCAGTGCAGAGCTTAAGTATGCCATTGATACCGCTTATGCAAATGTAAAATGTTTTCATGAAGCGCAATTACCTAAAGATATTAAATTATCGACCCAACCGGGCGTTGTGTGTGAACTGAAATATCAAGCCATCGAAGCTGTTGGTATATATGTACCCGGTGGCAGTGCACCGCTGCCATCATCGGTTATTATGCAAGGTGTATTAGCCCAATTAAGCGGTGCAAAAACCGTTGTACTTGCTACCCCCGTACAAGGCGATAAAGCCATTAACCCCGCTATTTTATACGCAGCAAAATTATGCGGCATTACCACGCTAATAGAAAGTGGTGGCGCAGGCGCAATTGCAGCAATGGCTTATGGCACAGAGTCAGTGCCTAAAGTGAATAAAATTTTTGGCCCAGGTAATAGCTTTGTCACTATGGCTAAGCAACTTGTGGCGCAAACTGTACCTGGCATGGCCATTGATATGCCTGCAGGCCCATCTGAAGTATTAGTTATTGCAGATGAACGTGCAAACCCAGAATTTATAGCCGCCGATTTACTCTCACAAGCAGAGCACGGTGCTGACTCGCAAGTTATTTTATTATGTAACAGCGAAAGTATTATAGAGCAAACTCAGCAGGCGCTTACTCGCCAACTTGCTAAATTAAGCCGCAAAGAAACCGCCGAGCAAGCCTTGGCTAACTCGTCACTTATTTTAGTTGACTCAATCGCACAAGCGTTTGACGTATCAGCGCAGTACGGCCCTGAGCACTTAATTTTGCAACTAGCAGACTCCACACCCTACCTAAATAAAGTTAAAAATGCGGGCTCAGTATTTGTGGGCGATTATACACCTGAATCGGCAGGCGATTATGCATCAGGTACTAATCACGTATTGCCAACCTATGGTTATAGCGCAAGCTATTCTAGCTTGAACTTACTTGATTTTTTTCGCACCTACACAGTGCAAACAATTACTAAAAGTGGTTTAACCCAGCTGTCAAAAGCTATTTTACCCCTTGCAAATGCCGAGGGCCTTGATGCTCACGCAAATGCGGTTTCAATTCGCTTAGAGGCAATTAAAAATGAGCAATGAGAGCACGCAAGCTAATAACTTATTACCAGCAAATATTGCAGCGCTTGCTGCTTACAGCTCAGCTAAAAGTGAAAAGTTAAGCGGCACAACTTGGTTAAATGCCAACGAAAGTCCGTATGCTAAAACCATCCAGCTGAGTGCTGAAGATTTAAACCGCTATCCAGATCCACAACCACAACTGGTTATTGATCGCTACGCGGCGTATGCAGAGCTTGAAAGCGAAAACGTGCTAATGACCCGTGGTGCCGACGAAGGCATAGAGCTTTTAGTGCGAACATACTGCGAAAGCGCAAAAGACAGCATTGCGCTATTTTTGCCAACTTACGGCATGTATAAAGTCACTGCCGATACACACAATGTCGCCATTAACGCACTAACACAAGCGCTATTATTAAATGGCAGGGTTGATGAAATAGTAGATGCGGTTGGCAGCTCAAAATTGGTATTTATTTGTAACCCAAATAACCCCACAGGCAGCTTAACCCCACTTGATAAAGTGACAGCAATTGCAACAGCACTTACAGATAAAGCATTGGTTATTGTTGATGAAGCCTATATAGAATTTTGCCCAGAGCAAAGCGCTACAAAATTAATAAACCAATTTAGTAATGTAGTGGTGCTACGTACCCTTTCAAAAGCATTTGCACTGGCAGGCCTTAGAACCGGTTTTACGCTTGCACAAGCAGCAACTCTTGCGCCAATTCGTAAAGTAATAGCGCCGTATCCGGTATCTGGCGTAGTAGCAAGTATTGCAGCGCAAGCAATTGCTCCCGATGCAATTACCTCAATGCGCCGCCAAGTGATTATTTTAAACGCTTTAAAAGCTAAACTTGTACAGTGGCTAAGTGAATCGCCTGCTGTATTAAAAATTCTCACTGGTGAAGGTAACTTTGTTACTTTAAAGTTAGCCGATAAAAACTATTTTAAAATCGCACTTGAGCAAGGTTTGGTTATGCGCGCTTTTACCTTATATGGTGAAAGCGACTGGCTACGCATTTCAATTGGTAGCGAACAAGAACTTAAACAAGTAAAAATTTGGCTTGATGGCCTAGCATTGCCAACAGCCTCAGCAATTTCAGCACAACAGGAAGTATCATGAGTAACCCCTATTTATTTATTGACCGCGACGGCACCATAATTGAAGAGCCAATTACCGATAAACAGGTAGACAGCCTTGAAAAGCTGGCGTTTTTACCCGGTGTAATGCCCGCATTATTACAATTACAAGCAGCAGGCTATCGCTTAGTAATGGTATCTAACCAAGATGGTTTAGGCACCGACAGCTTTCCTACACAGGATTTTGATCTAGCCCAAGACAAAATGATGGACATACTACAAAGCCAAGGCATTAACTTTGACGAGGTATTAATTTGCCCACACTTTGACGAGCAAAACTGCGATTGCCGTAAACCTAAAACAGGTTTACTTACCGAGCTAATGCGCTCAGGCAAAGTAGATTTAGCGCGCTCTTTTGTAATTGGCGACCGTGAAACTGATATAGGCCTGGCGCAAAATTTATGTTGCGAAGGTATTTTGTACGATGGCGATTGGAGTGCAATAGTTACTAAACTAACTACCGCAAACCGCGAGGGCCGCGTTACACGTAATACCAAAGAAACTCAAATAGATGTAGCAATAAACTTAGATCAAACTAAAAACGGCAGTATAGATACCGGCCTTGGCTTTTTTGATCATATGCTTGATCAAATTCGCACCCACGCGAATATTGGTTTAAACATTAAAGCCAAAGGCGATTTGCACATAGACGAGCACCACCTTGTTGAAGACATAGGTATTGCTCTAGGTGTTGCACTTAAACAAGCCTTAGGCACTAAATCGCAAATTGCTCGCTATGGTTTTGCCCTGCCAATGGATGAATGTAAAGCCGAAGCACAAATTGATTTATCGGGGCGTGCTTCGTTTGTACTTAACGCTAATTTTAGCCGCGAAAAAGCAGGCGATTTAGATGTACAAATGGTTGAGCATTTTTTCAAAAGCTTAAGCGATAACGCCGCAATTAGCCTAATTTTATCGGTAAGCGACGGTAACTGCCATCATCAAGTAGAGGGTTTATTTAAAGCTTTTTCTCGCGCACTGCGCATGGCAATAGCGCAAGATATTAGCCAGCAAACTGCTAGCTCTAAAGGGTGTTTATGATTGCGATAATAAATACCGGATGCGCTAATATAAACTCAGTGCGTTTTGCCTTTGAACGTTTAGGACAAACGCCAACTGTAATTACCTCTCCAGAGCAGTTAGCGGGTTTTGAGCGCGCTATATTACCCGGTGTTGGCCATGCTTCGGTTGCCATGAAACGCTTAGTAGATAACGGTTGGCAACACGCTATAAACGAATACCAGCGCCCGCTAATGGGTATTTGCTTAGGTATGCAGTTACTGTGCGAAAGCACCGAAGAAGGTAACGTGCAGTGCTTAGGTAAAATACCTGGGCATGTAACAGCGCTTGATGTAGGTCAACTTACGTCACCGCATATGGGCTGGAACAATTTAACCATAAATAAAGAGCATGCCTTAACAAAAGGACTAACACCCGACGAGCAAGTGTACTTTGTACACAGCTTTGCGCACACGGTAAACAACGCCACATTAGTAAGCGGCGAGTATGGACAACATTTTTCGGCCATAGTGGCCAAAGATAACTATGCCGGCATGCAGTTTCACCCAGAGCGCAGCGCTAAAATAGGCGCGCGTTTATTACAAAATTTTGTTGATTGGCAGTTGTAGACTGCCCCTCATCTATTAATAAAGAGACACACTGTGATTATTCCAGCATTAGACGTATTACAAAATCAAATTGTGCGCTTATACCAAGGCAAATACGAGACTGTACAGTTTTACCCATTCGAGTTAGGCGCGCGTTTAAAAGAATACGCCGACAGCGGCGCAGGTAAACTTCACTTAGTTGATTTAGAAGGTGCCCGCGATCCAAGTAAAAAACAGTGGCAACACATTCAAGCGGCTACAAAAGCACTTAATGTGCCGTATCAAGTTGGCGGTGGCATTCGCTGTGAGCAAGATGTAAGTGATTGGCTAAAAGCCGGCGCAAACCAAGTGGTTATTGGCTCAATGGCGGTTGAAAAACGCGAACAAGTTAAAGCCTGGATTGAGCAGTTTGGCGCAGAGCACTTTGTTATTGCCCTTGATGTAAATAAAACAGCCACTGGCTGGGCTCCGGCAACCCATGGTTGGCTAACTGAATCTGAGTTTGGTTTACTTGAGCTAGTAGATTTTTATGCTAACTTAGGTGTTATCGATTTTTTATGTACGGACATCAGCAAGGATGGCACCATGACCGGCCCATCGTTCGCGCTGTACGAGGATTTAATTAAGCATAACTCAACTATTAAAGTACAAGCATCTGGTGGCGTAAGCTCACTTGATGACATTAAAAAGCTCAAAGAGTTGGGTATTGGCGGTATTATTTTAGGTAAATCACTGCTCGATGGCGCCTTTAGTGTGGAAGAAGCACTAGCAGTAACACGCTAAGAATCTAATATATATACAAAAAAGCACAGTACCTATACTGTGCTTTTATTCATTAACTTAATTATTAAGCAACACCTCAAGTAAAACCCTTAACCTAGCCTCATACAGTACTTAAAGTAGCCCTAGCAATATAGTAAGCTCTTTCAAACTCGCAATTTTGCAACATAATATACTTACCTGTATCACTGAGTTACACAATCACACAAACAAAAACATTAACGCACAGATATATTAACGCATTGAATTTACAATGATATTCTTAATAATATGCGCTAAAGTATACTCTTTGTATAACAAATATTAAGTTAACATTATAATAACAATTATAATTGCAGTATTTGGCTTTATAGCGTTTACTTCTAATAACAGCATAACAATACAGAATTACACTCAATCGATTTGGTATAATTATTCATAAGTCGTTGGGAAAGTTAATAAAAGCAATGGTGATACTCCTTATAAGTAATAAGGTTATCAAGCTTATTAATAGTTACACAGTTTGTTGTAGGTTTACCGGTTTATATAGTTTAAGCGTACCTGATTTTTATAAAAGGCATAAAATATGAATATAAAACACGTAGTAAAAAATCGATATACGCTATGCATTGCATTAGCAGTACTACTGTCGGGCTGCTCTGAGCCTGAGGTAGATACAAAAATTGAAAAGGCCCCAAAGCCTGTTAAATTAATTACCATTAAAGATACTGCGCAATCAAACATTCTTACTTATCCTGCTACTGTCGATGCGATAAAAAGCGCAAAGTTGGCATTTCAAGTTGGCGGTAAAATAGACAAACTCAATGTTATTGCAGCGCAATCCGTATTAAAAGGTGACGAACTGGCATCGTTAGAAAAGCGTAACTTTATTAACGAAGTAAACTCTACAAAAATACAGTATGAAACAGCTAATAATGACTTTAATCGCGGAATTAAGCTCTCTAAAGATGGCGTAATTTCGGCTAGAGATATAGAGCAGCTAAAATCAAAAAAAGAAGTTGCTCAATCTCGCTATGACTCAGCAAAAAAAGCACTGACAGACAGTACTTTAGTTGCCCCTTATGATGCAATTGTAGCCGCTGTACCAGTAGAGGCGCTTGAGAATGTAAATGCAGGCCAGCATATAGTTACTTTATTTGGTAAAGGCGAAATGGAAGTGGTTGTTAATATTCCATCTTCTATTGTTGCCACCGTTGACTCGCGTACAGGCAGCCGTGCCTTTGTACTTTTAGAATCAGCTGCTAATACTCCTATTCCTGCTACATTTCGTCGCGCTAATTTAGAAGCTGATACGTCTAGCCAAACTTATGAAGTTAGGTTTTCATTTGCTGTACCGCAAAACCTAAATATTTTACCCGGCATGAATGCCAGTTTACGTATCGAATTTGATAATAAGTCGACTACAAATGAAATTACTCTGCCTACATTTGCTATTTTTGAAGAAAATGGCCAGCACTATGTATGGACAGTAAGTGAATCTATGATCGTGAGTAAAACGGTTGTCACCTTAGTAAACGGTATTGGTGAAGAACTAGTTGTTACCAGTGGTATAAAAGCCGGCGATGTAATTGTTGGTGCCGGTGCAAATTATGTAACCGATGGTATGAAAGTACGCGCTTGGACTAAGTCATAGGAGCTTGAGTAATGGATTTAGCAAAGTGGACTATTAATAACAAACTAATTAGTACCATAATTATTATACTGACGTTAGGCTTTGGCTTCTCTTCATATAAAAACATGGCACGATTTGAAGACCCTGAATTTATAATTCGTACCGCACAAGTGTTTGTTCCTTACTCTGGTGCGAGCCCTTTAGAGGTAGCCCGAGAAGTAACTGAGCCTTTAGAACGTGCTATTCAAGAATTGCAGGAAATTGATACCATATCGTCTACCTCTTCATCGGGTATGTCTGAGATAAAAGTTGAGATTAAATCGGAGTTTTCGCCGACAAAGTCTGAGCTACAGATTATATGGACCAAACTAAGAAATAAAATTAATGATGCTCGCCCTTCCCTTCCACCAGGTACAGGTACGCCACAAATATTTGACGATTTTGGTGATGTATATGGTTTAAGCTATTTAATTACAGCCGAGGGTTACTCTCCTGATGAGCTGCATGCCTACGCTAAAAACTTACAAAGTGATATTTTACAGGTTAAAGGCGTTGCTAAAGTAGCTATGACCGGTGTTCAGCAAGAAGGTATTTTTGTTGAAATAGCCCGTGAAGATTTGGCCACTTTAGGTAGCTCAATCAGTAATATTTATTCAATTTTAGATAAGCAAAATACAGTAATAAGTGCCGGTAATACGCAAATTGGTGATCAACGTATTTTTATAGATCCCACCGGCTCTATTAATTCTATTGAAACAATACAAAACCTATTAGTGAGCGCCACCAATGACGGTAAAGCTATATATTTAAAAGATATTGCTAATGTATATCGTGGTTTTCAAAGCCCAGCAACTAAACTTGTACGTTACAACGGGCAACCGGCAATTTCTTTAGGGGTTGCCAGTGTGCTTGGTACTAACGTTGTTAAAGTGTTTGAGCGCGTAGATGAGCGCGTTAAACAAGCTGAAAACGTGAGACCCATTGGTATAACAGTGCATGAATATTATCATCAAGGTAAGGTTGTTCAGGCATCGGTAGATAACTTTGTAGTAAATGTAATTGTGGCATTAATTATTGTTGTTGTTACTTTACTTGTGTTTATGGGGCTGCGCTCTGGGCTTGTTATTGGCGCAGTATTACTACTGACTATTTTTGCCACACTAGCAACCATGGATTTTAGCGGCATACCCATGCACCGAATTTCACTTGGGGCATTAATTATTGCTTTAGGGATGATGGTTGATAATGCCATTGTTGTCACCGAGGGAATACTGGTTGGTACTAAACAAGGGCGCAAAAAGCTAGAAATAGCATCTGAAGTTGTAAAGCAAACAAGGTGGCCCTTATTAGGCGGCACTTTGGTAGGTATTGTGGCCTTTGCACCTATAGGTTTAGCACCGGGTGATACTGCCGAATTTACTGGGCATTTATTTTGGGTTATTTTAATTTCTTTACTTTACAGTTGGTTATTTGCAATTACCCTAACGCCACTATTTTGTTTTTGCTTGTTTAAAGAACAAGATAAAGACACCTCTACAACAGCTAAGCCTAATATGATTATGGCGGCTTATCAATCCATTGTTGTTAGCTCGCTTAATCATCGCTGGTTAACAGTTGCTGTAGTGATATTTACTTTTAGTGCATCAATGTGGGGATTTCAGTTTGTAAAATCTGGGTTTTTCCCAGCCTCTACAACACCACAAATGGTAGTAGATTTTTGGTTACCGCAAGGAACTGATATCGAAAAAACCAAAAAAGATATGATCAAGCTTGAATCCTTTATTCAACAACAAGAGAGTATTGAGGGCGTACAAACCTTAATTGGTGGTGGCGGTTTACGATTTATGCTTATTTATGGAGCAGAATCACCAAACAGTTCTTACGGCCAAATATTAGCTAAAGTAGATGACTATAAAGTGCTTGATACTATGATCCCTAAAGTACAAGCGTATATAGATGACACCTTCCCAGAAGCGCAAGGCAAAGTATGGCGCTTTGTAATGGGACCCGGAGGTGGTTCTAAAATTGAGGCAACATTTAAAGGGCCAGAACCCGCAGTAATTCGTGAGTTAGCCGATAAAGCGAAAGCAATCATGATTGATGACGGCGGTGCACTCTCAATTAAAGATACTTGGCGCCAGCAAGTTAGGGTTATTGAACCGCAATACTCGCCAATTAATGCCCAGCGTGCAGGTGTAACACGCAAAGCAATTGCTGAAGCGTTACAACAAAACTTTTCTGGTAAAACGGTTGGCCAATATAGAGAAGGTGAAGAGTTAATTCCTATTATTGTTAGAGCTCCCCTAAAAGAGCGCTCGAATGTTAATGATATAGGCAACATTCAAATTCCTAGCCAAATCACAGGTAAAACAATCCCATTAGAGCAAGTTACTAATGGATTTAAAACCGTATGGCGTGATGGTATTTTAAAGCGCGAAGATAGAATGTGGACAATTAAGGCTCAAGCCGATCCACTTCCTGGGCAGCTTGCATCTGAATTATTTAATCGAGTAAGGCCACAAATAGAAGCGATTGACTTACCTGCCGGTTACACATTGGAATGGGATGGTGAGTATGGGCAATCAAAAGAGTCAAATGAAATGCTTGCATCAACACTACCACTTGGCCTTTTAGCTATGGTGCTAATTGTAGTGGTGTTATTCAATGCTTTAAAACAACCTATTATTATTTGGCTTGTGGTACCGCTGGCTCTTATAGGCGTGGTATTTGGCTTAGTAACAACACAAACTCCACTTGAGTTTATGGGGATATTAGGATTGCTCTCTTTATCTGGTCTACTCATTAAAAATGCCATTGTATTGGTTGATCAAATGGATATGGAAATTAAGCAAGGTAAACCACGTTATGATGCCATTGTCGATTCGGCTAATAGCCGAGTAAGACCAGTAATGATGGGAACACTAACAACAGTACTTGGGGTAATACCGCTTTATTTTGATGCGTTTTTCCAATCAATGGCGGTTGTATTAGTATTTGGCCTACTCTTTGCTACATTACTAACCTTAATTGTTATACCTGTGCTTTACGCTATTTTTATGGGCGTTAAAAAAGATGAACGCACACCAGTTAATGCCTAAGGTAATAAACTAAATATTGCAAAGTAAATAAAATATACGGCCAGCTAATGTAAAATATTATCTGGCCGCATGCTTTTTTATACCCAACCCACAACATAAAATATCGCTCTATGCTGTTGATAAATAACTAGCTTCATAACTTTAATAAAGTGCCCATCGGCGTACTTGTTAACACTGTTGGCGGCGATGGTACAGGTAAATAAAACCCTTACGACATTAAAGTAGCCAATTTAAACGCGTATTTGATATGAATGTGTTTACCATGTGCCGACTTTGTCAATTAGTGGCTCCTCACATGAAAAATAGCGATTATGGCAGCATAATTAATATCTCTTCTATGGCGAGCGTTAACAACAGCCCCGCTATTAGCGCCATGGCCCACGCGCTGTAAGTACTGATGCACTTAAAAAGTGCTTACCTCTGAAGTATTAAAATAATGTTACTTCATACTTAAATTATCAATACGTTAAAGCTAACACCATAGTTAATCCAACAAACTCATTTTATATCGCAACTTACTTAACATAACCAACTTGCTTAACTCTATTTCCCCGTTATAAAACCTCTAAAAACCCTCATACTAACGGTACTAAAATAACCCAAAGTAATATTTTTCAGTTAAGCATTTAATGGTCAACACTATATTTGTATACTATACTTAAGTTATTCATAAATAGGCCCTTAGAGCTTATAATCAAGGTGAGGGACCGCATTGACTAATCATTTAACGCTACATTTTGTAACGCCAGAAATGCTCAAAGCAGCGGTGATCACAGCCAAATATGACCCCATACTTGTTTTAGCATCTGTATTTACAGCGGTATTTGCATCTTATATTTCATTTTTACTTTCTGCTCGTATTAAAGGCGCGCAACTTAAAAATGAAAAGCTTTTTTGGACCTTACTGTCATCTTGCTTTTTAGGTGCAGGTATTTGGGCAATGCATTTTGTTGGCATGTTAGCCTACCAACTCCCTATTCCTGTAAGATACAATATACCTATAACACTAGTTTCAATTTTACCCAGTATATTTGCTAGTTATTTTGTTATATCCCCTAATTTAGAGCGTTTTAAACACTTATGGTTTAGAAGTGTACTTATGGGCTTAGGTATTGGCAGTATGCATTACGTAGGTATGATAGCCATGATAATGCCAGCGCATATGGCTTATGAGCCCACTTTGTTTACGTTCTCTGTATTTATTGCCATAGCACTTTCGGGCTTAGCTTTAAAAATAAATGAATTACGCCAAACAACGCAAAATAAACAAAAGCGGGTTAACTTCTTAGCAGCGCTGGTAATGGGCAGTGCTATTTCGGGTATGCATTATATTGGTATGCTCTCTATGTATGTATTTGAATCTAGCCATACAACCTACCTTGCAAATGACAACAGTGCACAACTTGCCCAAGTGATTATATTTGTAGTGCTAGTATTGAGCTTATTTTTAGTAGGCAGTATGGAATTACGCGCCAGAAGCTTGTTATCGGCAAAATTAAAAGCAGTACTAAATACAGTACAAGACGTAGTGATATGTTTCGATCGCCAAGGCATTATCGAATTTGCTAACCCTCCAACCACTAAAGTATTTGGTTTTGATCAACAAGCGTTAATTGGCAAAAACATTGCTATATTGCTGCCAAAAAAGCATGCAAAATTTTATCATTCATTTAATGAAGATCAATCCAACTTTGGAAAAAGCCAATTGTTACAGGGATGCAAAAATTGTGGGCAAGAGTTTCCTATAACAATCGCAATCAACCCTATAAGTGAGCTAACTAACGCCCCTTTAGTAGCTACTATTAAAGATTTAACCGATATTCAAAATCAAGAAGCCTTTACACAAACTATATTTGATACCCTACCTAACATTTTGTTTATTAAAGAAGCTAAGCATCTAAGTTATAGCCATGTAAATAAATCAGCTGAAAAATTACTTGGCAAATCACAAGAACAACTTATAGGATTAAATGACTTTGATATATTCCCAGCAGAGCAAGCAAAATTTTTTGCAAAAGCAGATCGCACAGTATTGAACTCAAACAATTCGATAACAATTAACGAAGAGCCAGTTACCATAAATGGAACAACTCGCTATTTACGTACTCACAAAGTGATTATAAAAGATAATATGGGTAAGGCTAAATTTTTACTTGGTATTGCTGAAGATATTACTGAGCTCAGAGAAGCTAGGATTGAGCTAGATAACTTGCATCATCGAATAGCATTAGCAGCAGATGCGGCTAATATTGGCATATGGGAGTGGAATTTTAAAACCGATGTGCTTATTTGGGATGACTGGATGCACACACTTTATGGCATTAAAAAGGGTACTTTTTCTTGTAACTATGCTCAGTGGTCAAAAACAATTCATCCCGATGATTATGATGATGTTACCAATAGGCTGGCCAAAGCAATAGCAACCAATGAAAAGTTTCATGCTGAGTTTAAAATTATACTGCCCTGTGGAGCAACACGATATATAAACGCCGATGGCCGAGTATATGGTGATAGCATAGTCGGTATTAATTTTGATATTTCAAAGCGCATTATCGCTGAAAAAGAAGTACTAAAACTAGCTCAAACCGATTATTTAACCGGGCTTGCAAACCGTAACACCCTGACAAAGTTTGCTGAATGTGAGTTTGGAAAAGCTAAACAAGCAAACAGTAAAGTGGCATGCTTATATTTTGACTTAGATAAGCTTAAGCCAATAAACGATACTCACGGCCATATAGTTGGCGACTGTGTATTAACCGTAATAGCCGACCGCTTAAAAGATATAACCCGTAAAACTGACTGTATCGCCCGTATTGGCGGGGATGAATTCGTTGTTATAAGCACCAACATTGAAAGCCTAAACCAAATAGAAAAACAAATAACCAGATACTTAAGTGCGATTGAGTTACCTATTGTTTTGCAGCACAACGAACTCTTAGTTACTGTAAGCATTGGCTATGCTATATATCCCGACGAAGCAGCAGACTTAGATGAGTTACTTAACAAAGCGGATAAAAGAATGTATGAACATAAAAGTAAAAAGCATGATCATGCTAATAACAGCCAACCACAAGTCAATTTAAGTTGAGCATTTAATTTTAACAATACATAACTTAAATGAACTGAACTGAACTGAAAAACTCAAATATTCCTACAGCTTCACTATGTATATCCTAAAAAGCGCTAAGTTAGCGGCTGCTTAGAGCCCATTTGTTATAATTTAACACATTAATACAGCATGGAATTAGCATCCGTAAGTTCTCACTTTTTATTATTTATACAACCCTCTAAATAGCTTTAAAAGTAATTAACTATAAGATATTTCGCCTATAAATAACGCTTAGATATATATATACTGTAGGTAATTATTAATATGACTTTTTGCTGACAATAATGTTTTTAGTGTTGTTGTTATTAATGCAAAATATTAACGAAAAGAATAGTAGCTATGACTTTCAAAAATAAACACACTACCTGCGAGACTTTCCCATGTTATCAAAACGCATAATTCCATGTCTCGACGTTAAAGACGGCCAAGTAGTCAAAGGCGTAAAATTTAAAGGCCATGAAGTAGTTGGTGATATTTTAACTATGGCAAAAGCTTACAGCGAGGCCGGTGCAGATGAACTTGTTTTTTACGAAATTAGTGCCAGTGTTGAAAAACGCTTACTCGATGTAAATTGGGTAGAGAGTATTGCCCGTCATATTGATATTCCTTTTTGTGTGGCTGGCGGAATTAAGTCGGTTGCCGATGCAGCTCGCGTACTTGAACGCGGCGCAGACAAAATCAGCATTAACAGCCCTGCTATTGCTCGCCCTGAGCTAATAAAAGAGCTGCACGATGAGTTTGGTAAGCAATGCGTAGTGGTCGGTATAGATAGCTTTTACGATGAAGTGACCGGTGAATACTTAGTGTACCAACTTACTGGCGATCCTAATGCGTCAAGCCGTACCCGTTATAAAACACAAGAATGGGTTAAACGCGTACAAGACTTAGGAGCAGGCGAAATAGTATTAAACTGTATGAACCAAGACGGCGTACGTAACGGTTATGATATTGAGCAATTAAGTAAAATACGCGAACTGTGTAATATTCCTCTTATCGCCTCAGGCGGTGCTGGATCTATGCAAGATTTTGTAGATGTGTTTAAACAAAGTGAAGTTGATGGCGCACTTGCAGCCAGTGTTTTTCATAAAAATGTGATTAACATTGGTGAACTAAAACAATTTTTAACTAATAACCAAGTGGCAGCAAGATTATGATATTAACACTCGACAACCAAACTCAAGTTGATTTCACTAAAAGTGAAATGATCCCTGCTATTATTCAAGATGCACGTTCTGGTGTTATTTTAATGCAAGGCTTCATGAACAGCGAAGCACTAAAGGTGACACTTGAAAGTAACAAGGTAACGTTTTACTCGCGCTCAAAATCGCGTTTGTGGACCAAAGGTGAGTCATCTCAAAACTATTTAAATGTCGTGTCAGTGCATACCGATTGTGATAACGATTCTATTTTGGTACTAGCAAACCCACAAGGCCCAACATGTCATTTAGGTACGCAAAGCTGTTTTGGCGATGATGCAAAACCAAGCCTAAGCTTTTTAGCGCAACTTGAAGATGTTATTGTAGCGCGTAAAAACGACGACCCAGCTAAAAGCTATACAGCGTCTTTGTTTGCAGAAGATTTAAGCCGTAGTTGTCAAAAAGTAGGCGAGGAAGGCGTAGAAGTTGCCCTTGCTGCAATGAAACACGATAACGATGAGCTAACAAACGAGTCTGCTGATTTAATTTATCACCTTACAGTGCTATTACAACGCCAAGGCTTAGCCCTTGAAGACGTAGTTAAATGCTTAATAGGTCGCCACAAGTAAGTTGTAACTTTAATACCAACAACTTTTATAAAAGCACGCTTAAATTATTTAGTGTGCTTTAGCACATAGCGCACTAAATTCATTAATTAAAAGGATAATATTGAATGAAGAAGTTAGCCTCTGTCGTATTTACTGGCTTGGTAATTTCAGGTTGTTCTAGCGTTGTTACTGAGCAAACAGCCGCTATAGATCAACTTACACCATGTAATAAAATTCAAACCTTACTTGGTGCATACGATACCCGTTTTGAATCGCTAAAAACAACCAAAGTAACCACAAAATTTATGGATAGCTGGAGTACTAACTATCATTTAGTGGGTCAACAGTGCCAAATTACTGCATTTGATCATGATAATGTTATTTACCGCTGTCAAAATAGTTACAAAGAGCAAGTAGCTGCTGTAACAGATCATCAAAAAGCAGTGGCTTTTACTCGCCAATGTTTGCTTGAAAGCAATTGGCATGAAAGCCAAAAAGAGTCAAAAAACTCGATTCGTACTACTTTCGTACTTGATGAAAACACCCCTGTTATTTCAATCTACACCGGTAAAACGTTATCTAGTTTAAAATCGTGGTCTACCTCATTAGAAATTGGCAAATCAGTAGCTACTAAACAATAATTTTTTATAGGGTTTTATGGGTTTTCAAACAAAAACTAGCAAGACTAAACTTAAAACCGATTGTATTGGAGTTTGCCAGCGGCGCAGTGGCCTATGTACTGGCTGCGGACGTACCAACGATGAAATTTTTGAGTGGATTATTTTATCTGAAGATGAAAAAAAGGTGATTTTAGCAACCCCACGAGCCGATTAAGCAATGAATAGCTGGGGTTTTAATAGGTAAGCTAAACATCTGGGTTATAAAACTTTAACTTCAATAATAGACTAAAACTAACTGTTGTTAAATTTAGCCTGTTATTGAACGTTTGAAATAAATGGCATCTACTTTATTACTCATTATTTTTGTATTTATACCTTATAGGTTACCCGCTAGCTAAATTTATATCGGTTTGCGTAGCTTGAAAACAAGCGCTTACAACCTGCTTAAATGATTTATTAATGTCGATACTAATTACATTTAACTCATCTGCTTGGGGGATTTCCAATGTCTCGAATTGACTTTTTAATAGCTCAGTAGGCATAAAGTGCCCTCTTCTATCTTGCATTCGCTGCTTAACTAATTCAAAATTTCCCTGTAAATGTAAAAAAGTAATATTCACATTTCCTTCGCATATTTGCTCTCGGTATTTTTTCTTTAAGGCTGAACAAACAATAACGGCCACTTCATTTTTCTGCTCAATACTAAACGCAGCGTCACGAATTCTTTCTAACCACGGCACCCTATCATCATCATTAAGCGGTTGTCCTGATGACATTTTTAAAATATTTGCTTTGGGATGTAAATCATCGCCATCAATAAATTTAGCGTCCATTTTTTTCGCAAGCGCATAACCAATACTCGACTTTCCGGTGCTTGATACACCCATAATAATAAATATTCGACCCGCGTTTATTTGGCTCATTTAGCTAATCTCACTCTATTTTTTAAAAATTCATTAGCTTTGAATGAATTTTTATATTAAGTTACTGGTAACATGTTACGCGTAACTTAATATAATATGAAATTAAACACAAGTTAACTATCCTAATTTGAGTTGGATTTAAGTAGGAAATATATGTCAGATTTATCTTTAATACTAACCGCGGTAGGTTCTATTCTACTGTTACTTTTTTTAGTCATGAAAGTAAGGCTACACGCGGTTGTCGCTTTAATTTTAGTTTCGATGATAGCCGGGCTATTCTCTGGAATGAGCCCACAAATGATCGCAGAAACTATCCAAAAAGGAATGGGCGGCACTTTAGGCTTTGTTGCTGTTGTGGTTGCATTAGGTGCCATGTTTGGCAAAGTAATGGAAGAGACTGGAGCGCTTGACCGTATTGCTCATACCTTATTACATCGTTTTGGCGAGAAAAACGCTAACTGGGCGCTCACCTTTACTGGTTTTATATGTGCTTTACCACTATTTTTTGATGTTGCTGTGGTGCTTTTAATTGGTATTGCATTTGCTGTGGTACGTAAAGGCGGTGGTAGTGTTATTAAAATAGGGATTGCACTGCTTGCTGGTATTGCTGCTTGTCAGGCATTTCTTATCCCTGCGCCAGGCCCTATTTTAGTGGTATCTCAACTTGGTGCCGATTACGGTTATATGATTTTATTTGGTTTGCTTGCTGCTATTCCAGCTATGATCATTGGCGGCCCTCTTTGGGGATCGCTAATTGCTAAGTCAATTCATGTTGAACTACCTGAACACGCCCAAAACAATGATAATACTAGAGACGGTGAGGGCGAGCCTAGTTTTGGCTTAGCTCTAGGTTTAATTGCACTGCCATTATTAATGATTGCCTTAAATACGATTGGCTCTCGTTTTGTTGAGCAACAATCTAACTTACATCATTGGTTAGAGTTTATCGGTCACCCATTTACTGCAATTCTTGCAGCTTGCTTAATGGCATTTTATTTACTGGGTGTAAAACGCGGTGTACCACAAGATCGTATTATGGAAATTTGCAGTAGTGCCTTACAACCTGCTGGCGTTATCATTTTGGTAACAGGCGCTGGGGGAGTATTTAAACAAGTATTGGTTGATTCGGGTGTAGGGGCAGCGCTTGGTAATATTCTTGCGGGATCTGGCTTACCGATTGTTATGCTAGCTTTTATATTAGCAGCCGCAGTACGCGTAATTCAAGGCTCTGCAACTGTTGCTATGCTTACAGCATGCGGTTTAATTATACCTATGTTAGAGCCGCTTGGACTAGATGGCGCTCAGCTTGCTGCGGTTACTATCGCCATTGGTGGAGGCTCAATCGTTTTATCGCATGTAAATGACTCTGGCTTTTGGTTAGCTAATCGCTACCTTGGCCTTACTGAAATGCAAACGCTGAAAACATGGACGGTGATGGAGACCATCATTGGTACAACGGGTGCTATTGTAGCTATGATTATTTCCCTCTTTTTATAAATTATTTTTATTCATAAAACCCTAAATATGTCCGATGCTGTGCTTAAATAGCAGCATCGGTGTTTACTTCGAGTGTTATAGCTTTTACTGTTTGATGGAGGCAAGCACCATATTTCACTTACAACTCAATATTCTAGGTTTAATATTTTCTTGCTTTATGAGTGACATAGTTAATCAAACACTTTCGCCTAAATGAATCACATAACCGGTATCACATATTTGCTCATCGGGTGTTTCAATATCTGTTGTTGAACTAATACGACTGAGTAATTTAGCCCCTGCAAGGTTACCAATCTGATAACGCGGCGTGATCACACTGGCTAGCTGAGGCACCATAGATTGACCAATATCATGGCCATGAAAGCCTGCAACCCCCATATGCTGAGGAACAGAAATATTATTTCTTTGACACTCAAAAATAGCACCAATAGCCAAATCATCATTAGTACAAAATATACAGTCAGTATCTGGATGTTCTGTACGTGTTTTTTGCAATAATTTAGCGCCCAAACTAAACGACGAAGCTTCATTTGTCATCACACTTTTAGGAGTAAACCCCCTTAGTAACATTGCGTCGCTATAGCCTTGAAACTTCAATTGTGTGCGCATATCTAACCTTGCACCAAGGTAAACAATATTCCGGTAGCCTTTATCTAAAAGCGCATTGGTCATCTCAAAAGCAGCTTTAGCATTATCAAAGCCAACCGCTTGGTGTATTGGAGTGTGATGAATATCCATTATTTCAACCACAGGAATACCCGCCATAGCAATCATTTTTCGGGTTCTGTCGGTATGCGTTGTTTCCGATAAAATTAGCCCATCTACATGATATGATAATAAATATTCAACTCTCTTTTCTTCAATTTCGGGGCTATAGCCATAATGCGCGAGCATTGTTTGATACCCAGCAGGCTCAGTAATATCTTCAATTCCGCGAATAACTTGCGAAAACACTTGATTAGTTAACGATGGGACAAGCACACCTATAGAGTAGCTTTTGGCATTAGATAATAAATCTGGGGCTTTATTAGCAATATAACCAAGTGAATCTATGGCTGCTTTAATTTTGATTTGAGTTGTTGCTGATACTTTCTCTGGGTTACGTAAATAACGACTTACCGTCATTTTAGTGACCCCAACTGCATCCGCTATATTTTGAAGTGAAGAGCGTTTATTTTTTTTCATCACAGGTAATTAATTTATTATGTTACACGTAACATAACAATTATAATTGCGGTTAGCCACTTTTAAGCTATTTTGCTAGATAAATATAACCTTATTGATAATTATTTATACTATCCTGGCTTGCTTAGACCGTTTACTTATCAAGTTAGATACTTAATTATATGCTTTTCAATGAGTCAATAAATACAAATGCCTCAGTGTATAGAGGCATTTTAAACGATGTTATTACTTATAAATAGCTTACGCTTTACCGAGCGCTTGACTTACATCTGCAATAATATCGTCGATATTTTCAATACCAATCGATAAACGCACTAAATCACGGCTCACACCTGCATTAGCGAGTTCTTCATCATTAAGCTGACGATGCGTGGTTGATGCAGGATGACACGCTAGCGACTTAGCATCACCGATGTTTACCAAACGCAGTATCATATTGAGTGCGTCGATAAAACGAGTGCCTGCTTCCAAGCCACCTACAATACCAAAACTTAATATACCCGATGCTTTACCATTAGTTGTTTTTTTACACATTGCGTTGTATGGACTTGACGCTAAGCCTGCATAGTTAACCCATGAAACTTTAGGGTGCTTTTGTAAATACTCAGCCACCTTTTGTGCATTTTCGCAGTGACGTTCCATTCGCAAACCTAAAGTTTCAAGGCCAATTAGAATGTCTGATGCATTTTTTGGTGCAAGTGCCGCACCGGTATTTCTAAGCGGAACCACTCTACAGCGACCAATAAACGCGGCTTCTGCAAAGGCTTCGGTATAAACAACATTATGATAAGACGGATCTGGCTCGTTCATCATGGCAAAACGCGTAGCATTTGCTTTCCAATCAAATTTACCTGAGTCAACAATCATGCCGCCAATGGCAGTGCCGTGCC
Source organism: Pseudoalteromonas sp. 20-MNA-CIBAN-0454 (assembly GCF_040308685.1). NCBI lineage: Bacteria > Pseudomonadati > Pseudomonadota > Gammaproteobacteria > Alteromonadales > Pseudoalteromonadaceae > Pseudoalteromonas > Pseudoalteromonas sp. 20-MNA-CIBAN-0454. The sequence continues at coordinate 79,920 of NZ_JBEOOB010000018.1, forward strand.
CGTTTATGTATTTAGTTAATGAATGCACCACTATATCGGCACCCAGCTCGAATGGGCGGCATAAGTACGGCGTTGCTACTGTGTTATCAACAATAAGGGGCACACCTTTACTGTGTGCTATTTTGGCTAATCGGGCAATATCAACAATATTACCTGCAGGGTTGCCAATTGATTCACAAAATACTGCTCGAGTATTATCATCTATTGCGTTTTCAAAGGCCTCAAAGTCATCTGCTTTGATCATCCGTGCTTCAATACCTTGGCGTGGTAATGAATGTGCAAATAAGTTGTAAGTGCCGCCATATACTTGGCTAGTACTAACAATGTTGGTGCCAACTTCACATAAACATTGAATTGCGTAAGTAATTGCTGCCATGCCAGAGGCTACAGCCAGTGCGCCTACGCCCCCTTCCATAGCCGCGATACGCTGCTCTAATACTGCGTTAGTCGGGTTCATAATACGGGTGTAAATATTACCAGGTACTTTTAAATCAAATAAATCAGCACCATGCTGGGTGTTATCAAACGTATAAGATGACGTATTATAAATTGGCACTGCTGCAGACTTTGTGGTTGATTCTGATTCGTAGCCATGATGCAGCGCTAAAGATTCTAGTTTCATTAGTATATTCCCTGTTATTAATTTACTTAGCGTTAAATTAGCACTTATATGCTACTAAGTGCACTTGAAATATACTAATGACAATTGAAATTTTTAACCTTTAAAAACAACCACTGTTAACTTTTAAAGCTATAACTAGTTTAGCTGTAAACTAAAACCAATAATAAAGAGTATTACGCCTAAGTGAACTACCCATCGACGCCACTCCGTGTCGACCAATGGGCTTCTACAGCCTTGACTTAGAGACTAGGCTGCTTCTTTTTTCTCAGTTCCAACAGCAAACTTCGATAGCT
>NZ_JBEOOB010000019.1:0-79065 GCF_040308685.1 Pseudoalteromonas sp. 20-MNA-CIBAN-0454
GTGATCAACAGAAGCATATTCCATGTATTAATGAGATAGGTAAATACATTAATTAATGGAACGGAGTAACTATAAGTGGCAATAAAGCAGTCGCCGGAATAGGCACTACTTCGCTTACCCACCACGACGCCATCCAAAATGCTAACCCAGCAGTTTTAAACGCTGCACTGGACATGCCCGTAGGGGGATCGAGTAAACAGGTCAATAGCATTATGCTTGGCCCAAGTAGCAGTAATAACCATTGCTTAAATTGGTTTTTAGGCGCGTTATTTTGCAAAATTTGTTGTGTCATTTATCTAAACCTTAAAATTTGTACCTAAGACCAAGCGCTAAGCTGCTATCGGCGTTTTCTTCTAAGTCTAAGTCTGTATATAAAAGATAAGCCGTGGTTTGTTTATCAAATATATAGTCTAAACCTGTACTCCACTGAGTGGCTTCTGACTCTTGACGCAGTGCTGAGTCATCTTTTGCAAACTGTAATTTAGGAACCCATTTATCTAATGTATAGCTTGCACTTAGTACATAGCCATTGCCTGATTTAGTGCCATCTATTGACTCTGAGTGTTGATACAAAGCACCTAGCTGTAACTGCTCAAACTTATAAACACCTGCAATCCGACTCGCTTTAATATTATTAAGTGAGTCAACATGGCTTAAAGAAATATAATATGGCGTATTGTTTAAATTACGATCACCGTAAATAAGTGTAGCGGCAAAACCCGCTTGGTTATCTTTATTATCGTCTTTGGGGGCATAAGTAAATGAAAACTGAGCATTATGCCAATAGTTTGATGTGTAAGTTATGGTATCGCCAAGGCGGTCTTGCCCAGCAATAACTTGTGCTATATCGGCTTGTGTTTCGTTAAAATTATCCAGCTTACCTTCTGAGTATTTAAAGCGGGTATCGTTTCTACCGACAACTATTTCACCAAACGCACCTTTTAAACCTAAATAGGTATTACGCGCTGCAAACGGCTCGTTAGTATCGTCATGTTCAAAGCCCTTTACTTGTACTTCGTATTTAAATACTGCGCTAACGTACTCGTTAAGTGTGTGTTGTCCTTTGATCCCTATGCGTGAAAATGGCGCATCTATTTGTGTGCCTTCATCGGCGTAGCGCATAACGCCTGTATCGGTTTTAGCTATTTGTACTTCTGCTTTACCATACACAGAATATTCAGCAGCTAATACCATATTAGGTAAGGCAGTTATGCTACACAATAAAGCAAGCGCAGAGCGTTTAACGTGTGTGTTGTTTATCATCATGTGTCCTAAAAATTAGAATCTACTTATTGTTGTACACCCATTAAAGCAAAATGGTGGCCAACTACTAAATAAACATAAATTTCAGCAAGTTAAATGATTAACACTGTTTTTAAAGCAAAAAAGTGTGCGGATATCCGCACACTTTTATTTAAAAACATCACCTTTATCACACACTACTACATGCCCTAATCAGTAAACATATCCCGATTTAGACCATATTTACTCATTTTGTCATACAAGGTTTTACGCGCAATTTGCAGCGTGCCCATGGTGTTTTTTATACTGCCATGGTTACGCTCTAACGCTTCTTCTATTAAAGATTGCTCATAATAACTGACCTTTTCGGCCAAACTTAAATCTTGTGATAACACTTGTTGATCAGCTGAATCACTTTGCGCAAATGCTAATTCAGGCCCTAACAATACTGCTCGTTCTGCTTGGTTTCTTAGTTCACGCACGTTACCTGGCCAGTCATAGGCTAATAAACGTTGTTCTAACTCTACATTTAATGCCCCAAGTGGTTTATAAAACCGCGTTGCCGCAATTGAGCTAAAATGCTTAAATAATAAAGGAATATCAGCTTTTCGATCGCGCAGCGCTGGAATGCTTACTTTGACCAAACTAAGGCGATAATATAAATCGGCTCTAAACCCACCTTCATTCACCAATGCCAGCAAATCAACTTTAGTAGCAGCAACAATGCGAATATCTAAGTTAACGGTATGATTAGCGCCAACCGGCGTTACCTTTCGCTCCTCTAGTACACGCAGTAACTTTACTTGTAACGACAACGGGGTGCTTTCTATTTCATCTAAAAAAACAGTGCCACCTTGGGCAAATTCAAATTTACCCTTTCTATTTTTTGTGGCCCCAGTGTATGCACCGCTTACAGCACCAAACAGTTCACTTTCTATGAGCTGCTCTGGCACAGCACCACAGTTAATCGCCACAAATTGACAGCTTGAACGGTTACTGTGGTCGTGTAAGTAACGTGCAACCAGCTCTTTGCCAGTCCCAGTTTCACCTTCAATTAATATATCTGCAGGAGTATCTATCACAGTATTAAGCAGCTTCATCATGTGCTGCATTTTAGGCGTATCACCTAAAATACGCACACCCGGCGCTGAGGTTTTTTCTACCGCGCGTTTAAGAGCGCGGTTTTCCATTACCAGGCTGCGTTTATCGCACGCTCTAGCAATACAATCTATTAAATGCTCGTTAAGGGGTTTTTCAAATAAATCATAAGCGCCTAACTGCATCGCTTTTACCGCCACCGACACATCGGCATACCCAGTTAAAAATATAACCGGTAACTCACTATCAAACGCTTTTATTTGCTCAAGTAACGTAAGCCCGTCCATTGCTGGCATATTAATGTCGCTAAGGACCACGCCGCTATAGCCTCGGCTTAAGCGACTAAGCGCCGTTGCCCCATCACTAAAACATTGAACTTGGTAGCCTTCCAAAGTGAGTAATTGATTTAACGAATCGCGGATCATCGCCTCATCATCAATAACCATTACCTGTTTACAAAGCAGTGGCTCAATCATGTTGTGACTCCGCAGTACTCCAAAGACAAATAATAAACTGCGCCCCCCCTTCTGGGCGATTATGCGCACTTAAACGACCATCAAACGAGTCGATGATTTGCTTAGATATTGATAAACCAAGGCCTAAACCGGTACTCGACTTGGTACTATAAAATGGTTCAAAAATAGAGCCTAAAGTATGGTGTTCTATGCCAGATCCTGTATCTAATATCGACAGTTTTACGCGTCCATCAAAGCATTCAACTTCAAAACTTAATTGCCGCGTTGCGCAGTTACTCATTGCCTGCGATGCATTAGTAATAACGTTAACTAATACTTGTTCAAACTTAAGCGAATCGACCAAAACGGTAATATTTTGCTCAAACTGCGGAGGAATAACGCTAATATCATCTTGTTTTAGTTGTGAATGAGTGATCATTAAAGCGTTATTTAATAATGCCGACAAGGGGTGCGGCCTTAGTTGCATTTTTGAAGGTTTACTAAAGTGTTTTAATTGCGCAACAATTTTATGCACCCGCTCTACTAAGCCCTCAATAATGACTAAGTTCTCGTTTAATGCTGTTAACTTACCTTTATTTAGCAATATTTTTGCACTGGCTAAATAAGCGTTCATGGCACACAAAGGCTGGTTAATTTCATGGTTTATGCCTGCGCTTAATTGCCCTATGGTGGCAAGTTTTGCAGACTGTACTAAAGCGGTTTGAGCTTTTTCAAGTGCTTGGGTACGCTCAATCACTTTTTGCTCTAAACTGTGCCTAGAATAAAGTAGTTTTTTATAACCAGCAAAACGTGCAAGTAAGCTATAAACGATAAAAATAAACACACAATAAAAAATCATCAACCATAACAACCGAGGTAGCTGCATGGCTGCTATGTTAGAAACATCTACTAATACGTTCATTTGGGCATTAAAGTGTTTTAATGGCTTAGAGGCCACTACATATAAACGCTTAGCAATTTTAAATTGTGCAATGTTTTGGCTATTAAATTGTTGTAAAGGAATAAGACCCGGCTGGTAGTCTAAATAAGCACGACGTTGATTTATTTCCCGCCTGGCTGCAATATCCAGCTCTTGAAAACTGTTTAAACGCCAATTAGGCTCATCCGACATAGCAATAACATTATCTGCTAATTGTAAATAAAAATGACTACCTGCTGCCGTATTAAGCAGCGATCTGTAGTCTTCAAATTTAGCAACATTTACTTTTAGCGCCACAACCCCAATTGCTTTACCTTCATGATAAATAGCCTGCGAAAAATATAATCCACGCTCTTTTGAACGCTGACCAAGCGCAAAATAAGCTACCTTTTCACCCGCAAATGCTTGTTTAAAATACGGTCGAAATGAAAAGTTACTACCTAAAAAAGTATAATCGGCCTGCCAATTGCTGCTCGCAACAACCTCGCCCTGAGTATTAAGTATATAAATATCAGATGCGCCACTGGCTTTTTGTATATCCGCTAAGTAGTTGTTAATAGCGCTATAATGCTCTTCTTCGTTATTAGTAAAGCGAATGAGTAAGTTGTTATTGGTGAGTAATTGCGGGATCGCAGCAAATCGAGCAAGCTCATTATCAATGTAGTTATTTAATTGGCTTACTTGTTGGTCGGCTTGTTTTTTTGCTTGCTCTAAGTCATGTATTCGACCAAACCAAAAAGTGACTGTTAACAACAAGAGTAGCAATAAAAATGCGAAAATAATTTTTTTAGGAATGAAGAACATAAACGCCTATAAAACGGGTAATGTTAGCTATTAATAATGGGGTATAGTTTATCTGCATAATGCAAAGAGAGATATAAACTTTTTGTTAACAATTGTATTAAAAACATAAAAACCGTGAAATAAGGCAATTTCACGGTATAAAAGTATAATTAAGCTTTGCCTAGCTTTGGTTTATTTTTAACATATTTATATAAACCAATTAAAGAGGCTGCAATCCAAAATATTTCAATTACAAAACTGGCTAAATTAAAGTTATAACAAAGACTAATAAGCAGCAATATAGCGCCGGTTAAGTTCATCATGTTATAAAGCAAACTCGCTGGTGATACTTTATTTAGTTGTAACAAAAAAAATGAACCCACTACTAAAGCAGTACCCGTCATACCTACAATATCAAATAAAAGTGCAATCACACGTCTATCCTTTTCCATTTTAAAAACCCAATTGACTGGCCCGATCCGTGGGGAGGGTATTTTTCAATCATTGAAACAGCAAAACCGGTTAAGTTTATCAATGTAGCAAATTCAATCAAGGGCTTATGTCCGCCCTAATCGGAATATTGAAATAAACAGATGCCTTATTTAAAAGTAACTTTTCCACCAATCATTTTATACGCAGCAGTGCCTTTAATAATCGCGGGCCGCGCAAATGGGCGTTCGCATTTTGGGCAAATACAAGGCTGCTTAGTATAATCTTGGCTAATGCGCTCAATAAAACATTTAACTAACGCACCTTTTCCCCCTTTACGATACTTAAATAAAGGTGCCCTGCAGCTTGAGCAAAATATATCGACCGTTTTGGTTGGCCCTTTTTTATTTGGCTTTGCCATTTGTCCTCCATTTTTGCAGTAATTTAATTAACTAAGCGTTATAAAATCAATGCTGATTAAAACTCCCCCAACACTGCTGCTGTTAATTTGGCTAACTCATGGGGGTTAATTGCAATGTCTAAGCCTCGTTTACCGGCACTTACATAAATACATGCAAATTGTGCAGCGCTGCTGTGCAAAAAAGTAGCAAGACGTTTTTTTTGTCCCAATGGGCTCACGCCTCCTAATACATAACCTGTGCTTGCTTGCACTTTTTTTGCCGCAGCCATAGCTACCTTTTTAGCGCCACACAATGAGGCAAGCAGCTTTAAGTTAACTTGCTGAGAAACAGGTGTAATGGCGACTATGAGCTGTCCATCTTGGTTTTCCAGCACTATGGTTTTAAACACCTGATCCCTATTAAGGTTGAGCTTTTGGGCTGCTTCAAGGCCAAAGTTAGTGGTGTTTGGATCGTGCTCATAGCTTAATAATTCAAAACCAATTTTTTGTTTTTTCAGTAACTCTATTGCTGGTGTCATATGTTGCTACGCTATTATTTTAAGCAAAAAAAAACGACGCTCTAAAAAGCGCCGTTTAATATTATAAAACACATTAATTATTTAGTTAAATCATCAAAAAACTTTTTAACACCATCAAAAAAGCCTTGCTCTTTAGGACGGTTTTTTGAGCTATCTTTGCCCATGCTTTCTTCTAATTCTTTTAATAATTCACGCTGACGTTCGTTCAGGTTTATTGGTGTTTCAATAACCACTTTACAAATTAAGTCGCCTATTGCACCACTGCGAACAGATTTAACGCCTTTGCCACGCATACGGAACATTTTGCCCGTTTGTGTTTCAGAAGGAATTTTAAGCTTAGCGCGACCATCAAGTGTTGGCACTTCAATTTCGCCACCAAGACCCGCTGTAGTAAAGCTAATAGGAACTTCACAATGTAAGTTATTTGCGTCACGTACAAAAATACGGTGTTCACGAACAGATACTTGCACGTACAAGTCGCCAGAAGGCGCACCATGCATTCCCGCTTCGCCTTCGCCAGTTAAGCGAATACGATCGCCGGTATCAACACCCGCAGGAATTTTAACCGATAAGGTTTTCGTTTTTTCTACGCGGCCTTGTCCATGACAGCTGTCACAAGGGTTAGATATAATCTGACCTTGCCCCTGACACGTAGGACACGTTTGCTGAACAGCAAAAAAGCCTTGGCGCATTTGTACTTGCCCAGCACCATGACACGTAGTACATGTTTTAGGCTTAGAGCCAGCCTTTGCACCGCTGCCATCACATGGATCACAACCTACCCAGGTTGGTATTTTAATTTCGACTTCTTTACCACGAACCGCTTCTTCTAAGCTTAAGTCCATGTTGTAACGCAAATCAGATCCACGTTGCTGACGAGATTGACGTCGACCACCGCCGCCACCAAAAATATCGCCAAAAACATCACCAAAAACATCGCCAAAGTCGCCATGACCGCCGCCAAAACCACCATGACCACCACCGCCGCCACCTTGCTCAAAAGCTGCATGGCCGTATTGGTCGTAAGTTTGACGTTTTTGCGCGTCAGTTAATATCTCGTAAGCTTCTTTTACTTCTTTAAACTTTGTTTCAAGCTCTTTGTCGCCTGAAGTACGATCTGGATGATATTTCATCGCTAAGCGTTTATACGCTTTTTTAATGTCTCGCTCACTCGCATCTTTGCTTACGCCGAGGACTTCGTAATAATCGCGTTTTGACATATCTACCACACTACTCTTTTCTATTTGCAGCTAGGCTGCTTGATAAACCGATAAATCGTATCGATTTACCACCTAATTCTCATGCAAAAGGCGCGTCAAGCTATTGCCTGCGCGCCTCAATCGTTCATTCTAACTTAAACACTTAACTAAGTTACAGTGCTTTGTGTTAGCTAGAAGCGTAAGCAACAATTACTTGTCGTCTTTAACTTCTTCAAACTCTGCATCAACTACGTCGTCATCTTGCTTAGCAGATTGTTGTTGCTCGCCTGCGTCAGCTGAACCTTGTTGAGCTTTAGCTTGTGCAATTTCCATAAGCTTTTGAGACTTTTCAGCAAGCGCTTGAGTTTTAGCTTCAATTTCGTCTTTCTTGTCACTCTTAATAGCAGTTTCAAGGTCAACTACAGCCGCTTCAATCGCTTCTTTGTCTTCACTTGGAAGTGCATCGCCAGCTTCTTCAATTTGCTTGCGTGTACCGTGAACCATTGCATCTGCTTGGTTACGAGTCGCTACTAGCTCTTCGAATTTTTTGTCATCTTCAGCATGCGCTTCAGCATCACGAATCATTTGTTCAACTTCTTCATCACTTAAGCCTGAAGATGCTTGAATCGTAATTTTTTGCTCTTTACCTGTATCTTTATCTTTAGCAGATACATGTAAGATACCATCGGCATCCACATCGAATGTTACTTCGATTTGTGGTGTACCACGTTGTGCTGGACGAATACCTTCTAGGTTAAATTGACCTAGAGATTTGTTGTCGCTTGAACGCTTACGCTCACCTTGCAGTACATGAATTGTTACTGCAGACTGATTATCTTCAGCTGTTGAGAAAGTTTGCGATTTCTTAGTAGGAATCGTGGTGTTCTTCTCAATTAGTGCTGTCATTACCGAGCCCATTGTCTCAATACCTAGAGATAATGGAGAAACGTCTAGTAATAGTACGTCTTTAACGTCACCAGCTAGTACACCACCTTGAATTGCCGCGCCTACTGCAACAGCTTCATCAGGGTTAACATCTTTACGTGGCTCTTTACCAAAGAACTCAGCAACTGTTTTTTGTACTAAAGGCATACGTGTTTGGCCACCAACAAGAATAATGTCGTTGATGTCGCTTACTGATAAATCAGCATCAGCAAGTGCACGTTTTAATGGTTCAATTGACTTAGTTACTAAGTCTTCAACAAGTGACTCAAGCTTAGCACGTGTTAGTTTCACGTTCATGTGCTTAGGACCTGTCGCATCTGCAGTTACATACGGAAGGTTTACTTCTGTAGATTGTGCAGAAGATAGTTCAATCTTCGCTTTTTCAGCTGCTTCTTTAACACGTTGCATTGCAAGTGGGTCAGTTTTTAAGTCTAGACCTTGGTCTTTCTTAAATTCAGCTACTAGGTAGTTGATTACGCGGTTATCGAAATCTTCACCACCTAAGTGCGTGTCACCATTTGTAGCAAGTACTTCAAACGTGTGCTCGCCTTCAACTTCATCAATTTCAATAATTGATAAATCGAAAGTACCGCCACCTAAGTCGTATACTGCAACAATGTTTTCACCACGGTTTTTGTCCATGCCGTAAGCAAGTGCTGCAGCAGTTGGCTCGTTGATGATACGTTTAACTTCAAGGCCAGCAATACGACCCGCATCTTTTGTAGCTTGACGCTGTGAATCGTTAAAGTATGCCGGTACTGTGATAACTGCTTCAGTTACTGCTTCACCTAAGAAGTCTTCAGCCGTTTTCTTCATTTTTTTCAGGATTTCAGCAGAGATTTGTGGTGCAGCGCGTTTTTCGCCGCCCGCTTCAACCCATGCATCACCGTTATCGGCTTTAACAATTTTAAATGGCATGATGCCGATATCGCGCTGTACTTCTTCGTCTTCAAAACGACGACCAATTAAACGCTTAATAGCAAATACTGTGTTTGTTGGGTTAGTAACCGCTTGACGTTTAGCTGGCTGACCAACTAAAGTTTCACCGTCTTGCGTATAAGCAATAACAGACGGGGTTGTGCGATCGCCTTCCGCGTTTTCAATAACACGTGCTTTGCCACCATCAAGTACTGCAACACAAGAGTTTGTAGTACCTAAGTCTATTCCAATAATTCTACCCATGAAATTTCTCCAACTTCAATATTCGTTAATACGTTCGATGACTAGTTAATAGGGATGCTGCAAACTTAATTCAACTGTAAAAATGAAAAAAATATCATTTTTTTTGATTTTTTTACAAAATAAGCTAAATAAAGTGCAATATTTGCTAGCAACGCTGGTTTTTACGCCGTTTGTATTGAACTTTAATTGCTGGTCTGACAAGTTTGGCTGTGTTATATATTTAGTAATTCGTACTTTTAAGGACACGCTAACTAATGAATTTCGATCATTTACTGCAACAAGCCGCTAATATTAATAATCAAGACGACACTAATAATGTGGCAAACACCATGCAGTTTGAAGCTAATTGGTGCCAAGGGCGCACCGCTTTTGGTGGGTTATCTGCAGCACTTTTATATCAAGCAATGAGAGCTCAAGTAAATAGTGAGCGCCGGTTATTATCTTTAAGTACTAACTTTGTTGGCCCGCTGCTTGCCGATACGCCATTTTCTTTATCTGTAGAAATACTGCGTGAAGGCAAAAGTAGTACTCAAGTACTGGCCAAAGCAATTCAAAATGAACAAGTGTGTGTCATTGTACAAGCCTGCTTTGCTAGTAACCGCAACTCAGCTATTAATGTACCCGTTGCAAAGTCGTTAGGCTTACAAGAAGTTAATGAGCGCCATACATTGCCATTTATACAAGGGCAAATGCCGGAGTTTTTTCAACATGTTGATTTATGCCCACAACAAGGTGCTATGCCTTTTAGCAGTGCAGAAACCTCCCATTTAGGTGGGTGGATGCGCTTTAAAGAAACTCCAGCGGCCATTACAGAAGCACATGTTATAGCGCTAACCGATGCATGGCCTCCTACCTTATTACAAATGTTTAAACAACCAGCGCCTGCTAGTAGTATGTCGTGGTATTTAGAGTTTGTGCAAGCGCCTAACTTAACTCCTGGTCAATGGTTGGGCTTTGAAGCAATTACCCATCATGCAAAAGGTGGTTACGGCTTAGAAGACGGCTGTATTTGGTCGCAATCGGGTGAGCTGATTGCCCTTACTCGCCAAACAGTGGCATTATTTGATTGATGTATAAGCAGTGGTATTAGCTATATATAATGTAGCGAGTGCCACTGCAATGCACTCTTAACTAATAATTAATTACGCTCAACAACAGTTATAACATTTGTATTTAGGCGATAATTATAGCAAAATTTAACTCTTTGTTTAATTCTAAGCGAACACTTTGCAAATAGCGTGTCCTTGTTGCGACTATATTATTGAGGTCCCCCTGGTTGAGGCTAAAAATGTCGCAACGTGCCCCCATTGCGGGCATAAGGTTTCTGACTCAGATACAGATCACGACAGCCGAGTTGTAGCCCTGAGCTTTAGTGCCTTGTTAATGCTACTCAGCAGCATGTTTTATCCTTTTATTTCGTTTAGCAGCAGCGGTATTACGCAAACTATAACCTTGCCCGATGCCGCGCGTATTTTATTTAATTACGATAGTAACTTGTTAGGGCTATTTATTGATTTAAGTATTATAGCCCTGCCTATGAGCTTACTTATTATACTAATACCATTACATTTAGGCGCGCTTAGAGCGCTACCTCAAGGTATTGCTCGACGATTATTAAAATTTACCCTAGCGCTTGAACCTTGGATTATGTCGGAGATTTTTCTCATTGGCGTACTTGTCAGTATGGTTAAAATAATGTCTCTCGCCGATATTAGTTTTGGGGTGAGCTTTTGGGCTTATGTGGGCTTTGTTATTTTATATATTAGTGCGTTAACACATTTAAACCGCCCCCGCTTGTGGGCACAAATTGGCCCAGTAGAAAAACTTGAAAATATAAACCTTACTCACCGCGCCATTGATAACGATATAAAAGCTTGCCATGTGTGCCATCAACTATGCACGCAAAGTGTTTGTAATCGTTGCCATAGTAAAACCTATCTTAGAAACCCCAACAGTGTACAAAAAGCTACGGCTTGGTTAATTACCTCTATTATTTGCTATATTCCAGCCAATGTTTTACCCATTATGTATACCACCAGTTTAGGTGATGAAAGCCCTTCAACCTTAATTGCTGGTGTTATTGCACTGTGGCAAAATGGCTCATACCCTATTGCCATGATTATATTTATTGCCAGTGTTGTAGTCCCACTTGCAAAGGCTTTAGTATTGAGCTTTTTGTGCTTTATGGTTGCCAAACCCGCAAATGATCACACCATAGGGTATACACGTATTTATCAACTAACTGAATTTATTGGGAAATGGTCTATGATTGATGTGTTTGTTGTGGCCATTTTAGTTGCTTTGGTACAATTGGGTAACTTAATGTCGGTAACGCCCGGCTTAGGCGTTGCCTTTTTTACTGTTATGGTACTATGTCAAATGATGGCAGCTCACGCCTTTGACCCACGTTTGCTATGGGATTCACCTAAAAATAATAACGCAGAGAATAATGCATGACCGAAACCGCTAATATTACACAAAAATCAAAAATTTCTGCAATTTGGATTATTCCCGTTATTGCCCTGTTTGTGGGTGTTTGGATGCTTTATCAATACCAAACTAATTTAGGCCCCACTATTTATATAACCATGCCACAAGCGGAGGGGATAGTTGCGGGAAAAACCGAAATTAAAGTACGCAGTGTTAAAATTGGCCAAATAGATCATGTGCGTTTATCCGACTCGCAAGACAGTGTTATTGCCCGCGCTCAAATAGATAAAAACTACGATAACTTACTCACCGAAGATGCCAAAATTTGGGTGGTAAAACCGCGTATAGATGAAACCGGCATTAGTGGCATGAGTACGCTTTTATCAGGTGTATATTTAGAGTTTTCGCCTGGAGAAAGTAAAAAGAAAAAAGAAAAGTTTGAACTACAAGACGAGCCGGCCTTAATCGGTAAAGATGTTAAAGGCGGACGCTTTAAGTTATTGAGCTACAACGCTGAGGTACTTGAAGTAAGTACCGGTATATTTTTCAAAAACTATAAAATTGGGCAAATAGAAACCGCGACATTTGATTGGAAAAACCAAGCCATGAAGTACGGTATTTTTATTAAAGCACCCTACGAAAACCTGATCACCTTAAATTCTATTTTTTGGGTTAACTCAGGTATAGAAATTGACCTTTCTGCTGATGGCATAAACATTAATACCGGATCGCTTAGTAAACTTTTAAAAGGCGGTATATCGGTGGGCTTACCCGATCAACAAGCACCTGGCGATATTGCCCAAAATGAGCATAGCTTTTCGCTTAGTCAAAGCTATAAAGAAGCACTAGAAGAGCGCTTTTACGACTTTGACTACTATCTTATTGAGTTTGAGCAATCAATTCGCGGCCTGCGCGCTGGCGCTCCGGTTGAATACCGAGGAACTCGAATTGGTACAGTAGTAGAAGCCCCTGCCAATGTGATTATTAACGGCAAACCAGCTCACTTTAAAAACCAAAATACGGCTGTACCTGTGCTTATTAAAATAGAATATGGGCGCCTGTACCACGATAACGATTTAGCTAAAGAGTATTGGCAAACGAGTTTAAATGGCTGGGTAAGCAATGGTATGCGCGCTTCGCTTAAACCAGGTAATTTACTTACCGGTGCTGTGTATGTCGACTTTGACATTTATACCGATGCGCCTGATGCAAAACTAGAAAAACTGGCTCAATATGATGTTTTTCCAAGTATATCTAGCGGTATTACTGTATTAGCCGATCAGGTTTCTGATGTACTTAATAAGGTAAACGAGTTAAAAATCGAAGATAGCTTAGCACAAATGCAAGCCACTTTTAGCGACTACCAAGGGTTGGCCAACGACATGCGCGATTTGCTAAACCAAAAAGACACACAAAATTTACCGGGTGACTTTAATCAAAATTTCAAAAAAATGACTAAGAGTATGGAACAATTTGAAGTCACTATGCGCCAATTTGATAAAACCATGGCCAGCTATCAAGCAGGTTCGCAGTTTAATAATCAGCTACAGCAAACCTTACAAGAGTTTAAACGTTTAAGTGAGCAGCTACAGCCGCTAACTAAAGGCCTAAATGAGCAGCCTAATATGTTTATATTTGATAAAGCATTACCCGCAGACCCAAAACCAAGGAAGCAATAATGGTTAAATCATCTTTTTTTGTTATTTTACTCGTTTTACTGCTTAGCGGTTGTAGTTCATCAATTCAAACTGCCATCGCGTATTATCAGTTTGAACAACCTATTGTTGCCTCCTCTAGAGATGTAAGTGCAACTGATGCGCAATTAAGAGTACAAACAGTTGTACTGAGAGGTGCCTTAAATAATCGCGGCATTGCTATGAGAATAGATCACAATCAAATTCATGCAGCAAACTATCACTTATGGGGTGAGTCACCTGATTCGATGCTCACCGTAAGTGCCCAACAAACACTCTTTAATGCCCTACCTAACTGGATGGTAATAAAAGGTTTACCGGTGATCACCGAGCTAGATCAACAAACTTTTTATGAATTAGAATATGAAATTCATCATTTTAATGGCGACCTACAAGGCAACGCAGATATATCTGGGCTATGGCGTTTATATTATACCCATCCCGAAACAGGCCGACGCTTATTAAGTTTGCACAATTTTGCTAATGTAACGCAACTCGACGGTGACGGCTATGATGCGCTAGTAGCAACGCTTGAAAAAACCTGGCAAGAAATCAACCTAGCAGTAGCCAAGCAAATTGAACAAACGCGGTTTAAATAATCATTACTAAAATTATTTAATGATATAAAAATAAAGAAACAACGCTGCGGCTTTCTTTATCTATTATTACTTGCCCTTGTGGCTTAAAGCCAAGCTTAATTAACACATTTTGTGATGCGCTATTATCTATTGAGGTAATGGCGCATAATTTATTAATGCCATATATACTTTTATTTTCAACTAACGCTTTTGCAGCTTCGTAAATATACCCTTGTTTTTCAAACGCTGTTAATAACGCAAACCCTATATCGGGGTGCTGCAACATTGCACGGCTATAAAAACCAACAACCCCCACTAACTGCTGATTTTTTAAAGTGATCACATAAGGGCCAAACCCTTGCGATTGGTGCGCCTCACTAAAAGCTTGCTTAATATAGGTTATAGCATCCTCAAGGGTATAAATTTTTTTATCCCCAATGTATTTTATAAAACTTTTTTGATTTACTAACTTTAATAAATCGCCAGCATCTGCTTCAACAGCATGGCGAATAATTAATCGCTCGGTATTAAATTGCCTTCGCATGTATTGTTATCCTTTTGGTTTGTAGCGCTATAGTCACCTAAATTATAAAAATGAGTCAATTAAAGCATTTATTTGTTGACTGAAGATGTAAAGCAGATTACTTTTGCGCCGATGTTTTTATAGGCATAACAAAAGCGGTTGCACTCCTTGCACCGTCTGGCGCCAAGCCAACGCATATTACTGCTGATTATTAATTTAAAATAACAGTTCCCTAGTGATATCGCGTGCAAAAGCAGTGACTTGGAAAGTGATAAGACAACTAACTTATCATCTTCTTTGTTTTTGTTAAGCAGTTTAAATTTTTAAATATGCTTTTAATTTTGTGAATACTTAAATGCTTGAACCTTCTGCGTTAAGCTTACTGCCGCCTTTAGTGGTAGTTATTTTGGCTGTAGTACTACGCCGCCCTATTT
The DNA here is from genome assembly GCF_040308685.1 of Pseudoalteromonas sp. 20-MNA-CIBAN-0454. NCBI lineage: Bacteria > Pseudomonadati > Pseudomonadota > Gammaproteobacteria > Alteromonadales > Pseudoalteromonadaceae > Pseudoalteromonas > Pseudoalteromonas sp. 20-MNA-CIBAN-0454. The sequence goes on from NZ_JBEOOB010000019.1 coordinate 14,872, forward strand.
TATCTTTATTAATTGGTGCCCTTGTTGGGCTCATAATGGCTGATCCCTCGCAGGTATTGGCTAATTTTGCCAGCACCTCACTTAAAGTAATGAGTGACGAAACCATTGGCTGGCTAATATTAGTGTGTGGTGGTTTTGGTGCGTTAATCGCCTTATTAGTCCGTACCGGTGGTGCTTCTGCATTTGGTAAGTTGGCACTTAAATACACTAAGGGCAAACGCTCTTCATTATTTATGACCTTTTGCCTTGGATTAGTTATTTTTATTGATGACTATTTAAATGCGCTTACTGTGGGTGAAACCATGAAACGCATTACCGATAAATTTAAAGTAAGCCGCGAAATGCTAGCCTACGTTGTCGACTCAACTGCGGCACCAATTTGCGTACTTGTGCCCCTATCTACGTGGGCGGTATTTTTTGGTGGTTTACTTGTAGATAACGGTATTGCTGAAGAAGGTAAAGGCATTGCTGTTTATATTCAGGCTATTCCGTATATGTTTTACGCATGGTTTGCGGTACTCGTTGTGCTGTTAGTGGTACTTGGAGTGATCCCTGCTTTTGGCCCAATGAAAAAAGCAGAACAGATGGCACAAATTGAGCAAGCACAAGTCGATCCGGCGCAATACAGTGAAGTACAAACAGCAGACGAGTACGCGGTAAAAGCAGTAGAAGAAAATTTTGAAGATGCTGATCCTAAAGGTAAATTACATAACTTTTTATTGCCTATTATTTTATTAGTCGGCTTTACCGTTTACTTTGAGATAGACGTTTATAAAGGTTTACTGGCCACTATGGCTATAATTTTGCCATTTTATGCGTTACAAAAATTAATGTCGTTTAGTGAAATGATTGAACGTATGCTCGATGGATTTAAAAGCATGATACCGGCTATAGGCACGGTTATAGCCGCGTTTATATTTAAAGATGTGTGCGATTTAATTGGCTTGCCGCAATATGTTATTAATAGTTTAAGCCCATACATGACCGCGGGTTACTTGCCTGCAGTGGTATTTATTGCAATGTCTGTTTTAGCATTTGCAACGGGCTCAAGCTGGGGAATATTTGCTGTGTCTATTCCTATTGTTATGCCGCTGGCAACGGCGGTAGATGCTAATATTCCATTAGTCATTGGCGCGTTATTATCAGCATCATCGTTTGGCAGCCAAGCATGTTTTTATTCAGACTCAACGGTATTAGCAGCCCAAGGCGCTGGCTGTAACTTAATGAGCCACGCTGTTACACAATTGCCTTATACGCTTATTGCTGCAGCACTTGCGGTGATAGGCTTTTTATTAATGGCTTAAATTAAAAAAAACCCAATGTAGCAATACATTGGGGTTTATTTTTAGCTGTATAAATAAAGCTTATTTTTGTAGTTTAATACCATTGTAATAGGCATCTAGCGTGGTGATTTTTGTTTGATTTGGTAAATCGGCGAAGTCACTTTCTATAAACTTAGTCCCGCGTAATTGCACATTTAAACGTGCCGCATTAGGGTTAAGCATTGTTTGTTGGTAATAGTCTTTAATATCGCTAAGCGTTACTTTCTCAACTTCATTTATTAACTGTTGCTTTGAATCAAAATTAAAGTTTTCACGATACCAATCATTTAATAGTGGGCTCATTTCGTCACTTAAGTTTTTAGGTTGCTCTTTAAGCGATACTAACGTGGCATTTTTAAGCTGTGCAAACGTCTCCTCACTCATGTTGTCGAGCTCAATTGCATACTCTTTTTTAAACAGATCAAAACGCGTTTGTATTTCTTTTGGCCCTTTTACTGGTGTTTGAATAAACAAACCAATCGCTGAGTAATCCTCAATGGGGCGAGCTAACGCACCAACGGCATACGCAAGTTGCTCCTCGGTACGCATTTTATCAAATGCAATGGTTCTAAAATGCCCTTGTAGCACGGCAGCTTGTGCTTTTTGTTTGTAACCCGGTGTTGGATGAACTGTCATATCAACCACGGCTACATCGGCTACATCTATATCTTTTTGTAACACTATGGTTTCACCTGGTTGTGGTAACCATGCTTCACTTCGCGCAAACTCAGTGTGTTTATAGTTACTTGGCAAAATAGCACTCAGCTCGGATGCTATTGCTGCTATGTCTTGCTGGTTATAGTTACCATAACTAAATACGCGTAAATCGTTATTAGCAAAGGTGTTTTGTTTTAAAGCATTAAAATCAGCTAAAGTTAAAGTGTTGGCTGTGCTAATTAAAGTATCAGTATCAAAGCTACCGGTACGGCTTAATTTTGTATATTCAGCAAATGCTTGCGCGTAAGGAAATTGTTTTTGCTGGTTAAGTAAATTACGTTTAAAACGATCTACAGCTTGGTTAAATGCTTGCCCACTAATATCACTGTTTAACCCACTTAATGCTTGTTTAAGCAGTACATTTTGCTTATCTGTAAAGCCACTCATAGACAAAACTAAACCATTACTTGGTGCAAGGTTTACGCTCATACCTGCAATAGCAGCCTCAGTGCTTAGTTGGCTTTGCTGTATGTTGTACAGATCGGCCCAAACAGAGTATAAAACCTCCGCTTTTACATCGTTTAGCCCCGGCTGGGTATTTATATAAACTTCAACAAGTCCCTTTGGTTGCTCGGCAAATTTTTGACTTGCCTGACGCCATATTTTCACGCCATTTTTATCATAAGCAAGCTCTGGGGATTTTTGCTGTTTAAATGCTTGGGTTTTAATAGCAAAATTTTCTGGTAATAAGTTATTTACGCTCGGTAGCGCTAAATTAAACTGGCTCGCTTTGTTCCAACTTGCAACTTCCTGTGCGCTTATGTCACTAATGCGGTATTTACCGTCGTAAAAGTGAAGCTGTGAGTCGGTTTCTTCTTGCTGCGATACATACCAAATGCGTAAAGTGTCGGCATTTAATTGTTTAAGCACTTTATTTACTGAGTCTGCATCAAACTTAGCGTAATAATAAGGCGCATTAATGGCATGATTTAACGGGTAGTCTTGCATGCTTTGAGTCAATGTACTTACATAGTTAAACTCATCACCTTTTTCTAAAAACTTAAATTGATTATTTAACGAGGTACGAATTTCGTTAAAGTATTTACTATCAACGCCCTCTTTTTTAATCAATTCAATATACTGCATTATAGTCGCCACTATCGTTTCACGATTTTGCATGCCTGTATCGGTAAGCTCTACGTTAACGTTTAACGACCCGTAGTTGCCATAGTGGGTTGGCACTGCCGATGCTGACAATTGCGATACCCACCCCTTATCACGTAATATTTGCGCTGGACTGCCAGGCATTTCATTACTTAATAAGTAGGCCACAAAGCGATTAGGCTTGAGTGCAAATTCGTTATTGTTATTGCTAATGGTAAAATCAAGTTGTAACTGTTTTACATCTTCATTAGGGGCATAAAACACGCGCTTACCACCGGCATTATCAAAGTTAAGCTTGGCGGTTACTGTTGGTTTTTCGATGTTTTTATTTTTAATATCAGCAAAGTATTTTTGTGCTTTTTGCTCCATTGCCGCAATTGGCAAATTAGAAATAAGCGCTACTTTCATAATATTTGAAGAGTAGTATTTATTATAAAAATCAACTGTTTCTTTGTGTAATGAGCTGCCTTCTTTGTCACCTAAGGTTTCTAGGTTGCCAATTAAAAAACGGTTAGCTGGGTGGTCACCCATCATTTTACGCGCTAGTTTAAACTGCCCAAAAAAGTCCATTTCGCGGCGCATTGACCACTCTGCATTTACTGCATTTTTTTCTTTGTCTGTGTATTCAGGGTATAACTTGGGTGCTTTAAAAAAATCAGCAAAACGATCTAACCCTTCATCAAACGCATCGTTGTTAATTTTAAACATATAGTTGGTAATATCGAGCCAAGTATAGGCGTTGTGTGCGCCACCATTTTTGGTCATAAAGTCAGAGTACCCTTTAGTATCTGGGTAGCGCTCTGTGCCTAAAAACAGCATATGCTCTAAATAATGGGCCATGCCTTGTTGGCTCATTGGGTCATGTAATAAACCCACTCCAACACTTAATGCCGCGGCTGATTTTTCAGCACTGGGGTCTGATACTAAAATAACTTCAATGTCGTTAGCTAATTTAAGCGTTTTATATTCGCGATTATCATTAGGGCTTACAACCAGCGAGTCTGATAATAAAACAGTTTGAGGTGCTTGAGATACAGATGATGTATTTGAACAACCGCTTAGTACAGCAAGTGCAATGGCACTAAAGCCAATAATTTTTTTCATTTTATTTCCATTAAAAGTATGTCGCAACTGCGATCTACGCTTATTTAAAAAGCTATTTACAGCCTAAATTAACATTTTAGATTAATGTTTTGCCACAATTTATCCGTTAATTGTGTAACACATTGTGAAAAACACCTGCATACTGCAACTAATTCAAATAATAATAAGGAAAAACCATGGAAAAGTTGATCATTTTAGCTATGTTCGCCCAAGTTTTACTCTCACTCATTGTAATGATTATTATGGGTAAAAGACGTTTTGCCGCAGCTAAAAATAAACACATCAATTTAACCGACTTTGCCACTATGCGTTTAGATAATGCAGGTGACAATGTGCGTGTTGCTGATAGAAACTTTACCAATCAATTTGAAATACCCGTGTTGTTTTATGCTGGGTGCTTACTTGCAATGCAACTCAATAGTGCAAGCATTCTGGTGGCTGTTTTAGCTTGGCTGTTTGTGATTTCGCGTATTTTACATAGCGTTGTTCACTTAGGCAGTAATAAAATAAGAATACGCTTTAATCTATTCTTAATAGGCTGTGGCAGTGTATTTGCGTTATGGCTGGTAATAATTTGGCGGGTATTACTGTTTTAACTCTTACATTAAACAACTAAAAACCCCGCTATTTAACACCCATAGCGGGGTTTCTTTATTTTAAGTATTTGTTATTTAGCGCGTTTTAAACGTGGTAACACTAATAATAAAGCCCCTAGTAACCAAGCCATACTACCGCTTGAATCATTACTCATTTTACCTATCAACGTATTTTCAACCGGTGATAAATCGTGTGCGGTATTAGGGTCGTCATCCAACACATACATATTATCAATGCTTACAAGGTTCACATTACTGATCGTTGCACATTGATCTTTAGTGATGCCAACTACTGGTACTTCCTCACAGTGTACTAAAGCTGCAATTTTATCTAAAGTCGCTTGGCTGTCATCCATAATTTGACCGAACACGGTAAAGCCACCATTTTGCGTATCTAATTTAGGATTACCTGCACTATTATCCTTTAAGTTAAAGAACCATTGGCTGGTTGCACTATTAGGGTTTCCACCTAATTTAGCCATGGCAATCGTGCCTTTAACATTAGAGTAAATAGGTTCGTTAATGACTGCTGGCTTGGTTGTAATTCGATCAAAACCATCAGAGTAGGTAAAACCGCCCCCTTGAATAATAAAATCTTTTACTGAGCGATGAATAACAGTTTGATTATAAGCTGCATCGCCAACATAACTTAAAAAATTAGCGACCGTTTTAGGTGTTTGTTGATCAAATAAGTTTACTTTGATAATACCTTGACTGGTTTTAATTTCGACAATAGTTGCTGAGCTGGCAAAGCTTACTGCGCTAAGTAACGAGGCTAATAAAAGCTTTTTCATCGTTTTTCCCTATTATTATTTTATTTAAGTGTAGAGTTTAGTGATACTTAGAGTAATGCGAGTAAGACTAAAAATCGACTGCAAAATAGCCCCTGATACAATTCAAACCAAGTCGGTTACAACTTAATTACATTTCATCACCTTCCTACTGAACTTATCCTTGTAAAAACGCTGTTTAATGAAAATGCACTTATAAATTGTTTTATTTTTGTTATGATTCCTCTGCAAATTCGTAAATGGAGAATTGTAATGTCAGAAAAAAACAACCAAATTTGTGATTTTGGTTTACATAAGGGAGAGCCCTACACACGCTTACCTGCTAGTTTTTTAATCTGGATGGTAGGTATTAATCATCAAAAAGCCAGATATGCCAGCGAAGAGCTAAAACGTAGAGAGTTAGCTGCTACTAAAAAATTAAAGTGTGATTAAAGAATGTAAAAGTGTGTTTTTGTAGCAAACTAGTTAAACTATGCGCCAATAAACGTAAGTGCTTTTAATCAATAGGTGTTTTATGCGCATAATTTTTTTGTTTGTCATTGCTTTTAGTCTACTTGGGTGTAGTACTACACTCACTAGCCCCGCCCCACAATATTTAACCGTACTGCATACTAACGATAACCATGGTCGCTTTTGGCACAATGAAAAAGGTGAGTATGGCATGGCTGCCCGTAAAACCCTGATTGACTCGCTACGCAATAAAGCAATCGCGCAGGGGCATACAGTACTGCTGCTCTCAGGTGGCGATATAAATACCGGCATTCCAGAGTCAGATTTACAATACGCTGAGCCTGACTTTAAAGGTATGTCGTTAATTGGTTATGATGCGATGGCCCTTGGAAATCATGAATTTGATAACCCGATGAGCGTGCTTAAAAAGCAACAGCAATGGGCTAACTTTCCTTTTTTATCGGCAAATATATTTGAAAAATCGACCGGTAAAAATGTATTTGATAGCTATAAAGTATTTAATAAAAATGGGCTGAGTATTGCTGTTATAGGTTTAACCACCACTGATACAGCCAAAATAGGTAATCCCGAATATATTCGCCAATTAGAGTTTAAAGATCCAATCGAAATCACGGCACAATTAGCACAAAAAATTAAAGCACAATATAACCCCGACATTACTATTGCGCTCACTCATATGGGGCATTATGTGGATGCCAGCCACGCAATTAATGCGCCTGGAGATGTAACACTTGCGCGCTCACTGCCAACTAACACCTTAGATATGATCATCGGTGGTCACTCTCAAGAGCCTGTATGTATGGCGGCTAAAAACGTAAATGACGATAACTTTAAACCCGGCCTAGCCTGCACGCCCGATCAACAAAATGGCACTTGGATAATGCAAGCCCACGAATGGGGTAAATATGTTGGTAAAGCCGAGTTTAAGCTTGAAAATGGCCAGCTAACCCTCTTAAATTATAAACTGCTACCCGTTAATTTATATGTTGATAAACAACACCCGGATGGCACAACGTCGAGTGTATTAGCTAACGAGTACATTACACCTAACCCACAGTTAAACGCATTTTTAGCCGAGTATCAGGAAAAAGGCGCTAAACAAATTGAAGGTAAAATTGGTTATGTAAATGCCAGACTTGAGGGCGATCGTAATAAAGTACGCTACCAACAAACAAATTTAGCTCGCGTTATTATTCAAGCGCAAATGAACAGTACCGATGCTGACTTTGGTATTATGAGTGGCGGCGGTGTACGCGACAGTATTGCTGCAGGCGAAGTAAGTTATAAAGATATTTTAAAAGCCCAACCGTTTCAAAATCGAGTGGCTTATATCGATATTGCAGGAGAAGATTTATGGCAATATTTAGAAGTTGTAACGCGTTTCCCGCCTGATTCAGGCGCTTACATGCAGTACCACAAATTATCGTTTGAGCATAAAAACAACACCTTAGTAAAGGTATTAATAAATGGGCAAGCATTAGATAAAAGTAAAACTTACCGTATGAGCATTAATAACTTTAACGCCTCAGGTGGTGATGGCTACCCTGCACTAACCACAGCAAAAGGTTTTGTAGTTACTGATGAAACAGACTCTAACGCATTGAAGCGTTTTTTTGCAGAGCACAGCCCAATAGATGCGGCCCAGTTTGCCCCTAAATAATCTATATTTTGGAGATAGTAGGAACGAGGGTCTGTTGACCTTTGCGGATTAAAATTTGTTCAAACTAGGGGCGATTTAATCACGGCGTGAGGTTTGTAACCTAGTGGGCTCGATAACTGCTCCTGCATTATTCTACTGGCTTACATTCATGTAAGAATAAGTAAAAAAACCAAGCAAAGCTTCCGCGTCCTGCTCACGCCCCTTACCTACATCCATGTAGGCAACAAAGAGTCAATCGCCCCTAGGCAGAACCCTTCGGGCAGCGCATGTTTGGCATTGATGCTACGTTATCGCCTATTTATGGGGAATAACCACATCACATAGGCTCTGCCTTGCCTAAATACCAAACATACTGCTGCAAATTCAACCTTGAAAGATAAACAGACCCTAATATTACTTGCCTACTATTTCTAAATCGCCTTTAACAATATTAACTAACCCGTAACTGTGTAGCCGCGAACGAGAACCCTCTCCAAATGCCTTAGGCGGATAAAAAATTTCTTTTTGTTGCGGGTATTCACTCAACACTTCATCTAACGCCGCGCGTATTTCGCTCAATGTTTTTTCAAGGCTATTATTAAAGTTAGGGCGCTTGCGGATCGTGTGTCCCAGCTCTACTAATCGATAAAAATATTTATTAGCTAATTCAATTAGCTCATCAGGTACATCTTTATTATGGCTGAGCACAACATCGCTATTATTGTTACAAAATTCAATAAGCGCTAAATAAAAGCTAAGTGGTTTATTTGCTAAACATACTTGGTATTGCGGATTAATATTAACTGACACCGTCTTAGTATTTAGATTAATAACTAACACGGGTGATTTACTTTCCTCAACAGGTTCAGGCTGCAGCGTAGCTAATTGCTTACTTTTTTGCTCTATTGTAATAACCGTTTTCAGCCAGTGGCTAATAAAAGCACTTAAAATAAAAATAGCGACATAATAATAAATATAACGCCACGGCCATGGCTGTGGTTTTATATCAAAAACTAAAAAAACAGGGCCAATACTGGTCGTTAAACGCGTAAAAAACTGCGCTCCGGTTAATGTGGTTGATAGCTTTTTTTCAGCGAAAATATTTAACAATAATAAATTAGTGCCGATTAGTTGCGAATTTAACTGCTCTAAATAACTATTTATATTATCTATATTACTGGAGTACTTAAGCAGTTCATTAGATAGCTCGAGTAAAGGTAAATCCAACGCTACCTGTTTTTCTATCGTGGCTATATTAAGCTTTTGCACTTGCTGCTGTTTATAGCTTACTGAGTAATAAAATACGCTACAAAGTAATAAAAAAATGAATAGCGTAATAAATGAAAATAACTGCTTACTCATATTTCATCTCGCTTATAAGTTACAACGTCATTATCACACTGCCAAAATGACTGCGCACCTTTATAGTAATGAAGAGATTGCTCTTGCGACATGGCTAATAAATGCGCCTGTACCGAGCACAATAAATCGGTATTATTATGTGGCATTTTTAAATACCAACGCGTGCCTGCAATGTTATTTTTTAGTGGTGTAATATAGTTTTTTGAAAAGCGGTTTGTATCACTTTCTTGCCAAAACGAAGCTATAATATCTACTTTTCCGTTAGCCAATAAATCACGTAAGGCATCATGAGAGCTGGCATAAATAATATTTAAGTTTTCGAGGTTAATATCCAACTCTTTAAATACTTGCTTGGGCAATGTATGGCCTGAGCGACTGGTTGGATAATCTAATAATCCAATACGCTTACCCAAAAAGTACTCTTTTGTTATTTTAGGTTTTTCTTTAGCCGAAATAAAAAATGCAGTGTAATCAGAAAACCCAACTACAGGTTGGTAGTTATAGGTAGTCTCGGCTTTAAATGCATCCATAATATTGTTTTTAGTTAAAATGAGATCGGCAATGCCTTTTCCTACAAATTCAAAGCTCTCAGTCGTGTTATAGCGCCAGTAACTTACAACCGAACCGTACTGCTTAGCTACCACCTCATCGGTACACAAGCTATGTGCTAATGTACCTGCTATTTTTTTTGATGGTGCAAAAATGATTAACTGGTTTTCATTTTTAATTGCAGATGTTTGGCATTCAATTGATGTTTCTATTAATTTTACAAAGCGTAACTCACTGCTATCAACACTTAGTTGACCGCACACCCACACCAAAACAATTAACAAATATAAAAATACAATTAACAGAATTTTATTGTAAATGACGCATTTAATGTTCAAACAAAACATCCTAATATTATTATTAGCCTATTTGAACAATTTTAATTACTTATTGCAATAAGTAATTTTACCCATTAACTATAAGCAGCTGATTTAATTAATTTACCTACAAGTTAATATGAATATTCTTAACGCCTTCCTATCCTCCAAATAAACAAGGACAATTGACCGGATTAGTGATTTTGACCCTATAATAATTTGAAGGAAACCAAATGCGTAACAACTTAATGTCCTCAGTTAAAGCAACGCTGGTCGTCAGCGCTGTATTTGTTTGTACTAATGCTCATGCATGGGGTCAAAATGGACACAGGATCATAGCTAAAATTGCAGAGTCTCACCTTAGTGAAACAACAAAAACAAAACTTTTGCCGTTATTAAATAATGAATCTTTAGCACAAGTGTCTACTTGGCCAGATGAAATGCGCTCTGCTCCTGGTGAGTTTTGGCAAAGAAAATCATCACGCTGGCATTATATTAATACATCTGCAAACAAACCTATTTCACTCAATCATTCTCATACAAAAAATAAAGAATCTGTTACCAACATTCTTGAAGGTATTCATTACTCAATTAAAGTACTTCAAGACGAGCAAAGTTCATTAGATGCTAAGCAGTTTAGCTTACGCTTTTTAGTACACCTGGTAGGCGACAGCCATCAACCTTTTCATGCTGGGCGTGCAGATGACCGTGGTGGTAACAATATTAAAGTGAAGCACTTTGGTCAAGAAACCAACCTACACAGTTTGTGGGACAGTAAGTTAATTGAAGGCGAAAACCTCTCATACACTGAATTTGCTGACTTTATCAATACTAATAATCAAACTTTAATTAGTGAGTACCTAACCAGTACCCCTACTAGTTGGTTAGTAGAATCAAACAACTTAGCAGAATCAATTTATAATAAAAATGAAACAAATATTAGCTACAGCTACATTTTCGACCATATGCCAATAATTAAAACTCGGCTGCAACAAGGCGGAATAAGACTCGCTGGTTTATTAAATAGTTTATTTGATGAATCAGCAACACCGTTAGTCAGTGCACTTAAGATGCAAACTAGCGAAAAAACAACTAACTAAGTAACTTTTAATACGGGAAAACAACATAATGAATAAACTTCGCCTTTCGAAATTAACCGGAGCAATTATTTTAGCTCTTGGTGTTTCTGCAAGTGCTATGGCTGCTGACACGTCATCTGCAATGCGCGGTAAAATCACTACTCCATCTGGTGAAAGTGCTGCAAATGTAAAAATTAAAGTTATTCATGGTCCTACTGGAACTGTAAGTGAACTTACAACCAATTCAAGTGGTACTTTTATAGCTAATGGTTTACGTGTTGGGGGTCCATATACAGTAATAATCGACTCTGATACTTTTAACGACACTACGCTTGAAAACATCTACCTAGAATTAGGTGATACTTATCGCTTAAACTCTCAGCTTAGACCATTAAACATGGAAAAAATTGAAGTTTCTGGCTATAAAATAGTACAACAATCAGGTGGTTCTAGCAGCTCTTTTGGCGAAGATACAATTCAAAACATGCCAAGTTTTAACCGCGATATTAAAGATATTGCTCGCTTAAATCCACTTGCAAATATTAACGGTAATGGAGAGCTAACCTTTGCTGGTAATAATCCACGTAGTAATAGCTTAACTGTTGATGGTATTGGTCAAAACGACGATTTTGGCTTGAGCTTCGGCGGTTACCCTACTTCGCAACCACCTGTTGCACTTGATGCAATTGAACAAATTTCTGTAGACGTATCTCCTTTTTCAGCAGCTAAAGGCAACTTTGGTGGCGGTACTATAAATGCAGTAACAAAATCAGGTACTAACGAGTTTAAGTTCTCTGGTTTTTACGAAACATCAACCCCAGATATGGCGGGTGATGTAGACAGTATTTCACAAGTATACGCAAATGGCAGACCAGCTTTAGATGAAGATGGCCACAGAACATTTGTTACTGAACAAGTAAAGCCAATCCAAACAGAAGCGCGTTACGGCTTTAACTTTGGCGGACCAATACTAGAGGATAAGCTTTTTTACTTTGTAAACTACAATGCATGGAAGAGCGAGTTAGATTTAGACTATGGTTTTGAAGGCTCTGGTGCTGCTAATGAATACGATGTAACTAAAGAAAGCTTTGATCAGTTTTTATCTATATTAGATAACGTGTACGGTATGCAAGATTCTCTTGGTGGCGATCCTAAAGACACCAATGAGTCATTATTGGTTAAGTTAAGCTGGAACATCAACGATGACCATCGTTTAGACTTTACATACCAATGGCAAGACGATAAAGACGAGCGTAATTTTGGTACTGGTGGCAGTACCGTTTCACTTGCTTCAAATCGTTACACTTACTCGACTAAATTCAACAACTTTGCTACCAAGCTTTACTCAGATTGGAATGAAGACTTCTCTACTGAAATTGGTATTGCTTATAAAGATGTAACATCTGACAGCATCACTAATTCTAAAATTGGTAGTGTTAAAGTTGAAGAATATTTCCGTGGACCAGCTTATCAGTTTGGTACTGATGAATACCGTCATGCCAATAAAGCAGCGACTGAAAATTTAACACTAACTTTTGATGGCACATACTTATTAGACGAACATCAAATTAAGTTTGGTGCTAAGTATGAATCTTTAAATTTATATAATTTATTTGCAGCAAACTCTTTAGGTTCATGGGAGTTTGATAACTTTGCAGGTTTCGAAAACCGCGAAGTAGGTAATTACAAAGGTAAACATGACTTTACTTACAGTAATGCCTATACCAACAACTCAGCAGATACTGCTTACGATGCAACGCGCAGTCAGTTTGCTCTTTACGTAGAAGATACGTTTTATGCTACTGATGATTTAGAAGTAACTGCGGGTGTACGTTATGAGCGTTTGGCATCTGACGATAAACCAACATTGAATGAAAAGTTTTTAGAAACCTATGGTTTTACTAACCAAGAAAACCTTGATGGTGTAGATATTATTTTACCTCGTGTTGGTTTCAAATATTATGCAACAGAGGCTCTTACTATCAATGGTGGCGTAGGTCGTTTCCAAGGCGGTATTCCTAACGTTTGGTATAACAACTCATTCCAAAAAGACGGTCTTACTTTTGTTGACGCACCACAAAGCGTAATTGATGGTTACTACGCAAATAACCCTGTTGATATCACTCAAGTTCCAGACGAAATAAAAGGTTCATTAGTACAAGGTGCGGGTAGCACTAACTATATTGATCCTAACTTTAAATTACCTTCAAGCATCCGTGCGCAAGTTGGTTTTGATTATGAATTTGACTCAGAATTTTTAGGTAATGGCTTTAAATGGCAAGCAGAAATTGCTTACCATAAAAAAGAAAATGAGGCTGTATGGCATAACACTGCAATCAAGCCTGTTGGAACAACCGCTGATGGCGATCGTATTATTTATGAAGGTATCTACGAAGGTGACTTAAAAGATAACTTTGATATAGCAATGACCAACTCAGCGGAAGATGGACGTTCAGTAATTTTCTCTACTGCACTTGCTAAAGAGTGGGATAACGGCCTATACATATCTACCAGTTATGCGCATCAAGATATTACAGAAGCATCTGCAGGCTCATCATCACAAGCACAAAGTAATTATAAACATAGCATAACGCAAAGCCGTAATGTTGATTTAGCACAGCGTGGCGCTTACGAAGTTGAACATAGCTTTAAAGTTAATGTGAGTTATAACACTGAGCTTTTCTCTGGCTACCAAACCAAGTTTAATATGTACTTTGAGCGTCGCTCTGGCCGTCCATTTAGCTATACAATGGGTCTTTATGAAAAAGATGATTTAGGCGATACACGTGACTTTTATTCAAACTCTGCTTACCTTGCATACATCCCAACGGGTGCTGATGATGCAAATGTAAACTGGGATGAATCTGGTTTGTCGTGGAGCGAACTTGAAACGCTACTTAACCGTGCTGGTATTTCTGAGCGTGGCCAAATTCTAAACCGTAATACAGGAACTCAACCTTGGGTTACTACTATGGATATTAGCGTTAAACAAGAGATACCAGGTTTTGCTGAAGGTCATAAAGGTGAGGTTTACTTTATGATTGATAACTTTGCTAACTTACTTAATAGCGACTGGGGTGTTGAAAAGCGTTTAGGCTTCTCTGACCAAGCTGTATATGATCTAGCTGGAATAGATGATGAAGGCCGTTACATTATCAACAATCGTCATAACGGTGCTGATGTACGTAACTATAGCCAAATTTCTACGTCATCATCTGCATGGCAAGCTAAAATTGGTGTGAGCTATAAGTTTTAATACCTAATAAAGTATTACGTTTTATATTAGTTAAACCCATTACAACTTTGTAATGGGTTTTTTCATTTAAACTCCCTTTTTTCATCTATCTGTCATAAATAGTATCTACTCTCTTTTACAACACGAACATTTCATTATTAACATTAATAATCCGTAGCATTAATCTATAAACATTAAAAAAACATTACACTTGTAGCTTATTTGTAAACATAAACTAATGTATAATATGTATAGATTTAGTACTGCATGAATTTGGTTCGTTTGTTTAGTGCAAATACTTTATAAATATAAAAAGTTTAATAAACTACATGGGAAAACAAAATGAAAACTCAACTTCGTAAAACAGCTCTATCACTCGCTATTGCAGCTTGTGTAGGCGTAAGTGGTGCTGCAATCGCCAACGAAACAACGTCTGCAATTAAAGGTCAGATAATGGGCCCAAATGGCAACCCTGCACAAGGAACTAAAGTAACAATTTTACATGTTCCTTCTGGCTCAGTTAAATCTACCGAAGTAAATGCCGCTGGTTATTTTACTGCAAAAGGCCTTCGCGTTGGCGGCCCATATAAAGTTGTTGTTGATTCAGATGTTTATGCTGACCAAACATTTAATAATATTATTTTGAATATAGGCAGTGATTACCCTGTAAATGTAACACTTGCGCCGCAATCAAATATTGAACAAATTGTAGTAACAGGTCGTGCTATCAGCACTATGTCTGGTGGTACAGGGCCAGCTTCAACATTCACACTTAATGATCTTGAAAACCAACCTGCAATTAACCGTGATTTAAAAGATATTATTCGTATTGACCCACGCGTTGCTGTTGATGACAGTCGTGGTTCAATTAACTGTGGCGGTGGTAACCCTCGTTTTAACAGTTTAACGCTTGACGGTGTTCGTATGAACGACAACTTCGGCTTAAGCTCTAATGGCTACCCAACTATTCGCGCTCCGTTTTCGTTTGACTCAATTGAGCAAGTAGCCGTTGAATTAGCCCCTTTCAATGTGCAATACGGTGGTTTTACCTCGTGTAACATTAATGCGGTAACTAAGTCTGGCGGCAACGATATTCATGGTGCCGTATTTTACGATTACACTAACGATTCAATGAAAGGCGATAAAATTGAAGGTGAAAAAGTTGATAACGGAGACTTCAGCGAAAAGCGTTATGGCTTTAACGTTGGCTTGCCACTTATTCAAGACACTTTATTCTTATTCACCTCATACGAAAAGCTTGAAGGTGTTGCACAGTTTAATTACGATCCTTTAGGTTCAAGTGTATCCAGTGCTGATTTAGAACGTATTCAACAAATATCTCAAACTGTATATGGTTATGATGCCGGTGGTATGCCTGCAAGTTCACCAGTTGAAGATGAAAAAATATTAATAAAGTTAGACTGGAACATTAACGACTCTCATCGTGCAAACTTAGTTTATAATTATAATGATGGTTACACATTATCTCAGTCAGATACGGGGTCTACTCGCTTATCTTTAGATAGCCATTTTTTTGAACAAGGCGCTGAATTCACCTCAATCGTAGGTTCATTATATTCAGATTGGAATGATAGTTTTTCAACTGAAGTTCGCCTTGGTAAATCTGAACTCGATGCACGTGTAAACTCTCTAGATGCTGCAAGTAGTTTTGGTGAATTCCAAATTGAAGCAACTGACGGCGGCACTGTCTACCTTGGTCCTGATGATTCTCGTCAATCAAATGACTTAAACTACGATACTATTACAGCTAAAATAGCAGGTACATATTATTTAGATCAGCATACTATTACTGCTGGCTTTGAATATGAAGAACTAGAAGTATTCAATCAGTTTGTTCAGCAGACTGAAGGTGAATGGCGCTTTGCATCTATTGATGATTTTGAAAATGGTTTAGCTTCGCGCATATATTATAATAATGCCGCTGGAACTAATAACCCTGCAGATGCCGCTGCTAACTTTTCTTACTCACAAAATACCTTTTATGTTCAAGATGAGTATAACTTCTCAAATATTGATGCATCATTAACCTTCGGCTTACGTTACGACAGCTACAGCAGTGATGATAAACCAACTCTTAATCAAAACTTTACTGACCGTTATGGGTTTAGTAACCAATCAACCTTTGATGGCATTGATTTAATTCAGCCACGTGTTGGTTTTGAATGGTACGCCACCGATGCACTAGAAGTGCGTGCGGGCATGGGCTTATTCTCAGGCGGTAACCCAAATGTATGGTTATCTAACTCATATTCAAATGACGGTATTACAAATATTGGTCTTCGCATTGATAATGTCGACTTATTTAACACACCTAATGTGAATGGTGGTAAGCCTGGTTTTGAAGTTCCACAAGAGTTATTTGATGGTGTAGCTGGTGTAGTACCTGGTTCTGGTGATGCATCGGTAAAAGCTGTTGATCCTGGTTTTGATATTCCATCTGAGTGGAAGTACTCACTTGGCGCAACTTATACTACTGAAGATGAATATGTAATTGCGCTTGATTACCTTTATACCAAAAAGCGTAATGCCGCTATATTAAGAGATATCGCACTTCGTCCATCTGGTGATGTAAGTTTTGACGGCCGCCCATTATACGAATCAATTGAAGGACGTGATGGCGATTTACTACTAACTAATGTAGATGGTAGTAGTGGTCAATCATCTGTTATTTCTGCAGCTATTAGTAAAGCTTATGATAATGGTATTAAAGTTCAATTTTCTTATGCTTACACTGATTCTGATGATGTAAACCCAATGACCAGCTCTGTTGCTGATTCTAACTATGGTAATGTCGCAACGGCTAATCCTGGTAACCCAGGTGTTGCATCATCTGATTATGAAATACCACACCGCTTTACTTTAAACCTTGGTTATACCCATGAATTTTTCAATGGCTATAACACGCGCTTCAACCTATTCGGTGAAGCATACAAAGGGTTACCATACAGCTTTACATTTAATGGAAGTGATAGTAAATTTGGCGATCAAAACTCAAATCGTTCTCGCCAGCTTTTATACGTACCATTAGAAAACGATCCTAATGTTATTTACAATATGAGCGCTGCTGAAATTACTGAGTTTAATGAGTTTATAGCATCACAAGGTCTTAAACGTGGTGAAATTGCTGGGCGTAATGCTCAAAATGCAGATTGGTTCGTTAAGTTCAACTTTAAGCTAACCCAAGAAATCCCTGGATTTATGGATGGCCACAAAGGTGAGGCATTCTTTGTTATCGATAACTTAACTAATATGTTAAATGATGATTGGGGTGTTCTTAAGAAAGGTCCATTTGTTGGTTCTCGTATGATTAAAACCGATATTGACGCTCAAGGTCGTTATATTTATTCGGATTTCAATCCTAATAATGCCAATACAACCGTGCAACGTGATGCTTCTCTTTGGGAAATGCGCGTAGGTGTTCGTTACACTTTCTAATAAAATTAGGTAATAATTTTATTTAGTTTAGAGCCCATCTAATGATGGGCTTTTTTTATGGCTGTAACTGATGTTTTAATTTTTCAAAAATGCTCATCATTTGCTGGCGCTCATCGTCACTGAGTGTATTTAGGAGCTGCGCTTCCCATGCAAGTGCCTCAGGGGTGATTTTTTTATACAGAGCCTCGCCTTCATCAGATAGCATTAAAAATGCAGCACGTTTATCTTGCTCATTCACTTTGCTGCAAATAAAACCTTTAGTTATTAAAGCTTTTACCGCTCTCGATACCGTTGATTTATCCATATCAGCTTGCGTGCATAATTGTTTAGCTGTGCTTTGCCCATATTGCGCTAAGTTAGCGAGTATGCGCCACTGCGGAATATTTAAGCCAAATTCACGTTTATACACTTTGGCAAAATCGTTACTCACAAGCGTAGCTATATTGGTTAATTGATAAGGTAAAAACGTATCTAAATTGATCTTCATCGTTGTAGCACCACTCGTTGGGCCTGCGTTTTAATTCAACTGGAAATGACTGTTCATTATTATTTACAGTGAATTAACTTACGCAATTTGAAATTAGTCTCACTTGAGAGTATCTTAACCTAAATAATAACAAGATTAAACTACCCCACTCTCACAGGAGTTACTAATGGCTACCGAATTAAAATACATGACTGGTTTTGGTAATGAGTTTGAAACCGAAGCTTTGCCTGGTGCATTGCCTATCGGACAATTTAGTCCGCAAAAAGTAAAGTACGATTTATATGCAGAGCAATTTAGTACAACCGCGTTTACTGCGCCGCGTGCACAAAACCGTCGTAGTTGGCTGTACCGTATTCGTCCCTCTGTTATTCAAGGCGATTATATCGCAATGGATAATGGCTTAATTCGCACTGCGCCTATTACCGAAGTAGTAACTCCACCAACTATGCTACGCTGGAACCCTATCGATATTCCGCAGCAACCAACTGATTTTATTGATGGCTTAATTACTATGGCCGCTAATGGTAGTGCAAATGGCCAAACCGGTATTGGTATTCATATTTATGTTGCTAATAAATCGATGGACGGACGTTATTTTTATAATGCCGATGGCGAAATGTTGTTTGTACCGCAGCAAGGTGAATTATTGCTCAAAACTGAGTGTGGTAATTTAACCATAAAAGCGGGCGAAATAGCGGTTATTCCCCGTGGTATAAAGTTTCAGGTACAACTATTAACAGCGACTGCGCGCGGTTATATTTGTGAAAACTATGGCCATCAGTATGAATTAGCTGAGCGTGGCCCGGTCGGCTCTAACGGTTTTGCCAACGATCGTGACTTTCAATACCCAGTTGCTGCTTTTGAAGATATAGAAGGTAAGTTTGAATTAGTGGCTAAATTTAACGGCAACATGTTTCGTTGTGATATCGGCCACTCGCCTCTAGATGTAGTTGCGTGGACCGGTAACAGTGCGCCGTATAAATATGACTTAGCACGTTTTAATGTAATGAATACAGTGAGCTTTGATCACCCAGATCCTTCTATTTTTACCGTACTTACATCGCCATCAGGTACTGAAGGCGTGGCTAATATTGATTTTGCTATTTTTCCTCCACGCTGGATGGTGGCCGAAAACACCTTTCGCCCTCCTTACTTTCATCGCAATATAATGAGTGAATTTATGGGCTTAATAGAAGGCGTTTACGATGCTAAAGAGCATGGCTTTGTTCCTGGGGGTATGAGTCTACACAATTGTATGTCGCCACATGGACCTGAAGCCGACGTGTTCGACAAAGCCTCTAATGCCCAGCTTGAGCCACAACGTTATGATAATACGCTGGCATTTATGTTTGAATCACGTTATATCATATCCCCAACTAAATACGCTCTTGAGGGCAAAGAGCGCCAAACTAACTACACTGATTGCTGGCGCACAATTAAAAAGCAATTTACTGGATCACAAGGATAATAAACCATGAAACTTTATAGTTATTTTCGCTCATCTGCCGCATACCGGGTGCGTATTGCGCTTAACTTAAAAAACATTGATCACGAATTGGTTGGTGTTAATTTACTAAAGTCTGAACAATTAGGTGCAGCCTACTTAGATAAAAATCCACAAGGTTTACTCCCAGCACTTGAAACAGCTGACGGTGTGCTTGGGCAATCTCTGGCTATTTTAGAGTATCTTGAAGAAAGCCATCCAAACACAACGCCATTATTATTTGGTAACGCGTGGCAAAAAGCACAAATCCGTAATTTAAGTTACGCCATAGCCTGCGACATTCATCCGTTAGATAATTTACGCGTACTCAAGTATTTAAGTAACGAACTAGGGGTAGACGATGAGGCTAAAAACACTTGGTATCGCCACTGGGTAGAAGTAGGGTTTGAAAAAGTAGAGCATCTACTTGATAGTAATAACGCTTTTTGTGTGGGTGAGCAACCAAGCCTTGCCGATGTGTGCTTAGTACCGCAGGTATTTAATGCTATTCGTTTTAATGTAAATATGGCCGCATATCCTAAAATAGCAGCCATTTATGAGCGTTGTAATAAGCTCGATGCATTTATGGATGCCGCACCACAAAATCAACCTGATGCAACCTAGTCTAAATAATTAGCCTAGGTAATTAACCCAGAAAATTAGCCTTGTAAGGCACTGTGCACCACAGTTACATGGTCAATTAATTCTAAGCCCAGATCAGTTAAATAACCGCCATCTGGGCTATCTATAATTCCTTTATCAAATAAACGTTGTGCGGCGCTTAACAAGCTAGGCTCTGCGTCTGAATGAAGTTTAATTCCCTGCATTTTACTTTCACGCGGAAATTTAGCTAATAGTGTAAATTCATCGATCATTGTTTGGTTAAATTGCATATATTTTCACCTATTTATTGTTCTGTGTTTTACTAAATATAAATATACCCAAGTCAAGAAAGCGCCTTTTCTATAAGCAGCTGTCTAATGTTAAGGTGCTATAAAATACCCAATTACGCATTTTTATGGTGTTTGTGTATACCTTACCCTAGCATGTTTTTTAGCTTAGTGTATTATTTTTAAACCTGCGACAATTTGAGACTAAAATGCGCCATTTATTAATCTTATGTTTTTATATTAGCTGCTTAAGCTATTCGCTACTCAGCCATGCTAATACAATTAAAACCCACTCTGTTATCGATGCTAATCAGTTTGTAAATACCGACACAAGTTGTTGGTACGACAATAAACGCTACAGCGAAGGAGCGTTAATACAAATACACTCATTTACGCTTATTTGCGGGGCTAAATTTGTACAACATAACAACAGTCAACTAATTTGGCTTAAACTCGACAAACAAGGCAATGCTATTTACCCTACTAAGCCCGCTACAATTACAGTGAATTAGCCTCTACGAGTGAATTAAGTTACACTATGCGCAGTTTAAATAAGTAGTGTAGCTATGGATAATCAACCTAAAAACCCTTTACATGGGGTAACGTTAGAACAAATACTTGTTGAGTTAGAGCAACGACTTGGCTGGAGAACTTTGGGTGAACAGGTTAAAATTAAATGCTTTACTGATGCACCAAGCATTAAATCGAGCTTAAAATTTTTGCGTAAAACCCCATGGGCACGAGATAAAGTAGAAGCGCTTTATATTCATACCATAAATAACAAGCCAATTCGTAGACCCAAAAGTGCACCAAGGCCCACTTCCGATAGAGCACCTGATACATCGGGCTTTGTTTGGCCTTCGATCAAAAAATAAATAATAAAACGGCGTGTAATAACGCCGTTTTATAGCCGTGTATTATTTATCTAGCTGTTCTTTGCAAATAACGTTTAATGATCCAGGTGAAATTGTAATAACTAATTTGTTAGAAGTTTTCACCTCTCCATCTACTACGTATTTAATCTCTTGCTCTGCACTTACTTCCACTCTTTTAGCATTTGTATGATGCGAATTAATAGCTAAATGTGTTTGTGTAATGCTGCTAAACATAAGCTCGGCAATACTCAGTACTGTAGTGCCATTTTCTTTATTGGGTATTAACCAATTCACATCAAGAAGCCCGTCACTATGATCGGGCTGCCCGCCACCTTGAGCTAGCAAAGTAGTAAAGGGTGCGGCATTAGCAACAATAAAACTATTGGTACTTACTTGCGTTGGTTCGTTATCATCAAGCTTTATTGTTAATACTTGTGCTTTTTGTTCACCAAAAGCTTGTAAAAAACCATTTAAATAGGCCAGTTGCCCAGATTTGTTTTTAGCTTCACGGTCGGCTTTTTCAATCATGGAGTGTTCAAAGCCAATTCCTGCCAGTAGTAACATTAGCTCGTCGTTACAATAAGCTGTGTCGATTAAACTTGTTTGCCCATCAATAATTAAATCACAGGCTTGTTCAACAGGAATAAATTTTGATTTTATGCCCATTAACACATGCGCTAATGCGTTAGCCGTGCCCAGCGGAATAATACCCAACCTGCATTTAGTGTGCACTAATACACTGGCCACTTCTGTCACTGTGCCGTCACCACCACAAGCAATAATAATATCTGGCTGCTCTTTTATTGCCTGTTTAGCAAGCGCTACGCCGTTAACTTCTTTTGAGGTTGTTAATACGGTTAAGTCGTAATAAGCCGATAAACTAGCAATAATTAGGTGTTGTTTGTCTTGCCACATTTTTGTGCCCGACACTGGATTTGCAATCAAAAATGCTTTGTTTTTAATTACTAACTCACCTTTTTTATGGCGCTTAGCTAAGTGATGTAATTGGCGTTTATTAAGATTAGCTGTCTCGCGAGTTTCTTTTATTTGTGCCAGTATTTGATGCACATCGGCATCTTTATTTTGGCTAAGCAAGTAGGCCGCCATTACAAACACAGAGCGCCCGCGCCCTAAAGCACAATGCACCACCACACGGCGATCTTTTTGTACATGATGATGGATCCAATTAATTGCTTGGTTTAACTGCGAATGCGTAGGAACGCTATGATCGAGTACCGGAATGTTTAAATAATTAATGTTTTCTTGCGTAGAGCTCCACTCTAAACCGTCAAACTCGCACGTTACATCAAGTATTGCGGTAATACCGTTTTCTTTTAGCGTATCTATGTCAGAGGGAAATAATCGACATGCCAAAAACAAATGTTCATTAATCTTTTGAATAGGCGGCACTTTATCGTGTTTACGAGCCCACGCATTGTATAATTGTGCGCCAAATAAAAAAGGAATAAACGCCCAGCGAATATAAAAAGGGATAACGCCGTTTTCTCGTTTTCTAAACACTTTTGCTATATCGAATATATAAGCGCCCCCCACTAAAAGTAGTGACAATGCACTCCAATAAAATACAATCGAAAAGTAAATTGAGTTAACTTCCCAGCCAATAAATATGAGTATAAATGCCAATAGTAAGTAACTAATTGCAGCCCACATATGTTCTCCTTTTATAATATATGCTCGTTGTTGTTATATTTATTAATCATGCCTTAATATTGTAAAAGCAAATTTCACGCCAGCATTCACTTATTCCTCGTTAGTTATATTATTGATAATTAACATTTTAATTTCTATTTATTAAGCCTTTTATTAGCCCACTTATAAACCGTAGCTACTTTTACACTATAGTAGGTTAATTGTTCACACTGGTATAAAGTAACAGCAATACTCTTTGTTTACTTGTATTGAGCTGTATTACAGCTAATCTATAAGCACATCTAAGCATGTTTTTGCATCCACAAACAACTCTCACACGTTTATTTAACTAATAATAAAAATATTAAGGTAATCATGGAAAACGACGATTTACTCCCCCTTTTGTGTTCAACCGCTCAAGGCGATAAACACGCATTCGCTAATCTTTATCAGCAAACCAGCGGAAAATTATTTGCTATAACTTTAAATATGTTAACAAACAGAGCGCATGCGGAAGAAGTATTGCAAGAAGCTTTTATTAAAATTTGGCATAACGCATCTGAGTATAATTCATCTAAGGGAACGGTTATTAGCTGGATGATCAGCATTGTTAGATACCGAAGCCTTGATGCGCTGCGCTACAACAAAGTGCGCAAGGAGCAATCACTAGGCGACGACGATATAAACGAGCACGATATTGAGGTAAGTTATGCCGAAAACACCAAACTCGTAAGCTGTATAGAGCAATTAGAGCCACAGCAAAAACAAGCGATTCACTTGGCCTATTACAAAGGCTTAAGCCACAGTGAATTAGTTGAACATATCGACACGCCTTTAGGTACGGTAAAAAGTTGGATCCGCCGTGGACTAGTTCAGCTACAAAGGTGTTTAACCCTATGAATTATAATAAACCCGAGGTATTAAATGCACTTGCAGGGCAATATGTACTTGGTACGCTATCAAGCTCAACCCGTAAGCGTTTTCAGCGATTACTCCTCAACTCCAGCAAAGCACGTGAGGCCACAACAATGTGGGAGCAAAATTTAAATAATTTAGCCAGCGCTATTACGCCACTAGCACCAAGTGACGACTTATGGCCAAAAATATTACAACAAATTGAAAACCAGCCCCAACCAACGAAAACAATAATTCGTACACAACCTTCAATTTGGCGCACTTGGTCGCTTGTTGCTACAGCAGCTTCAATTGTATTAGCCTTTTTAGTAATGCAACCGGCCACTAATGTTAGCAATATTCAGCAAATTGCATTAGTGCAAAATAAAGCGCAGCAACCGTTATGGTTTATTGATGTTAATGAGCAGGCTTTATCAATTAAGGCAAGTAGTCAGCTTGTTGCTAAAACAGATAAAGACTATGAGCTGTGGATGATACTAAAAGACCAAGACGCACCAATATCGCTGGGCTTACTCCCTAAAACAGGTAGCAAAACGCTAGCTAAAAACAGCCTTTTTAAAGCCAGTAATGTTGCTCTATTGGCTGTAAGTTTAGAACCTATTGGCGGCTCGCCAAACGGCGAGCCAAGCGAAGTACTCTATACTACTGAATTAGTACTTTTATAAATTACTAAAAACAGCTCTTTTATCTTTTCTCAGTAATAAGGTATTAGAGCTAAATAGCGTGAATTAACAAATAAAGCACATTAATTAAAAATAAGTTAACTTTCTTGCATCCAATTTAAACCCTGCCTCGTATTACTAATGACTTCAATCAAAAACTAAAGGACAAAGTCATGAAAGCTTTTACTCCATCAATACTCGCAGTTGTTATATGTGCTACTTTTGTAAGTGCACCAAGTGAAGCATCAAGCCACAGAGAAGCGCCTAATATTAGTCGCTTTCCAACATTAGACTCTACCGACTTTTATGTTTTTAATAGTTATGAGCAAGGTCGTGGTGACTTTGTTACCTTGATTGCTAATTACATTCCATTGCAAGATGCCTACGGTGGTCCTAATTACTTTGCCATGGATCCTGATGCTACTTACAGCATTCACATTGATAACGATGGTGACGCTGTTGAAGATATTACTTTTGCGTTTAACTTTAAAAGTATGTTGCCTAATAATAATCAAGGTGTGCAATTAACCGTAGGCCCTGAGGGCAATCAGCGTACTGTATCTGTACCACTAAAAAATGTCGGCGGTATTACGGCAGGTAATGATAATGCTGCTAACTTTAGTGAATCTTACACCGTAAGAATGATCAGCGGCCCGCAAAAAACAGGCACTAGCGTACAGCTTAGTAACACTACTACTAGCTCAACTACTTTTAATAAACCGCTTGATTATGTAGGTAATAAAACCTTTACCTCAAAGCAAGATTACCAAATGTATGCCGACCAATTTATGTATCAAGTCGCTATTGCGAACTGTGATGGCATGGCTAAAGTGTTCGTTGGTCAACGTAAAGACCCTTTTGTAGTTAACCTAGGCAAAACCTTTGATTTAGTAAACTACGTACCCGTTGAAGGCGACAGTGCTGCGGGTGCTGGTGATGGCTCGGGCTTTCCTGGTGGCATAACACAATCGGCAGATAACGATGATTTAGCTGATAAAAACATTACCTCTATAGCAATTGAAGTACCTAAAAGCTGTGTGGTTGGCTCAGGTAATGGCGTAATTGGTTCGTGGACAACAGCAAGCTTACCGCAAGCGCGTATTTTAAATCCTAATGCTAAGTTTGCAAATAACGCAGTTAACGGCGGCGCATTAACGCAAGTTTCGCGTTTAGGTAACCCACTGGTTAATGAGCTAGTAATTGGTATTAAAGATAAAGACACCTTCTCTACTGCGCATCCTAAAGATGATGGCCAATTTTTAGATTATGTGTCGCATCCTTCACTGCCTGAACTATTAAATATTTTATTTAAAGATGCGGTTAATACCACCCTAGGGACAAATTTTGCAACGCTTGCACCTACAAACTTTCCACGTAATGACCTTATAACCGCATTTTTAACTGGTTTTTCCGGTGTTAACCAGCAAACAACAGTAACGCCATCAGAAATGCTGCGTTTAAACACTAAAATTGCAGCAACAGCACAAGCTGAACAATCAACATTTGGGGTAGTAGGTAATGATTTAGCCGGATTTCCAAATGGCCGTCGCCCAGGTGATGACGTTGTTGATATAGCACTAAGAGTTGTTATGGGTCGTTTATGTCACCCTATCCCGGTAGCAGGCGTAGACACTGATTTAGGGCTTTGTAAACCAGAGGATGCTGAAGTAGGTACTGTGCAATTTACCGATGGCGCACCAATAAATGCCACTATGATGGATGCAAGCTTTCCCTACCTTACTACCCCACTTGCGGGTTCTAAATAAGGAGTAAAACAATGCGTAATTTAAAATATACACAGGCATGTTTGCTTATAAGTGTTTTAGCAATAAGCGGCTGTGGTAGCGATAATGACAACGAGCCAACAGTGGCTGTTAATGTTGCTCCCACAGCAAGCGATGCCATGGTAACCACGCAAACTGAGGTGGCTATTAACGACATGCTTGACGCAGCAGATGCCGATGGCGACACACTTGCCTACAGCATAACAACACAGCCCACACTCGGCAGCGTAGTTGTAAATACCGATGGCACATACACCTACACGCCCAATAAAGAACAAACAGGGTCAGATAGCTTTATGTTTGGTGTGTCTGATGGGGTTAACAACCAAGTAACAGCAACGATAAGTATTACTATTGAAGCATTGCAAGTCGATTTTGCTCAGTTTGCAACCGATGCATTTAATCAACCTACTAACGCTGAGCCACTGTCTATTAACGGCCGAGTATTTACCAACACCGAAACAGATGTTGGTGGCCTCCACCCTGCAACAGGTAATTAATCAGTAAGTCATAATCAAAGCTGACAGGCCACGGATGGCTTTTTCAAAAGGACTATAAAATGCAATTACCTTACACTAAATTAATTTTGCTACTTATGGGTATGTTATTTTCAAGCAATGTATTTGCCAGCGCTTTTACCCCCGCCGATAATGCAATTATTGCCCCTAGCAACTCAAATATAGTAGCTCAACTGTCTGTTGCTGAAATAAACGAACTAGTTATAAATAGCCAATATGCTGGGCAAACTGAACGTTTGCAAGGTGTGTTAAAAACACATTTAGCAACTTTGTATAACCAAAACCCCACTCCACTAATTGGTTATTTATATGCACGAGTACTACAAAAAGAGCACCAATTTGATGCTGCAATTAAAATTGCCACTGAAGTATTAGTTGCTGAGCCAAATCACAGTAATAGTCATTTATTACTGGCTAATATTTACATGACCAAAGGTGAATTTACTGCTGCCAAAGGGCATTGTACGGCATTAATTGGGCAAGTAAGCCTTATTACCGTAAGTACTTGCGTGTTAGATGTACAAAGCCAGCAAGAGCAACTAATACAAAGCTATAATGCATTAAAAAAGATTACCCATAATAAAAATATTAGCTTAGCCACTGCCCATGTACTAAGTGAAATGAGCTATCGATTAAATAATTACCAAACTGCGCTGAGCTACATTAGCTATGTCGATTTACAGTCTGCGCCGGTGAGCCTTATTGTACTGTGGGCCGATACTCAATTAGCACATAATAACACGCAGCAAGTGCTCAATACTTTAGCTGGTTTGCTAACAGATAACAGTAATTTAGAAGATGCTATTCTACTCAGGTTGGCTATTGCTGAAAAAAATACTAATGCGGTTAGTACAAAGTGGCAAACAATGATGAAAAGCCGTGTGGCGCTGCGCGAACTACGTCAAGATACCTTTCATGCCAGTGATCTAGCCCACTATTATATTGCAGTAGCGCCAAATAGTGATAAAGCTCTGTACTGGGCCAATATAAATTGGCAACAAGCTAAAATGAGCACCGATAAGCAATTATTAATACAAGCCAAAGCCATGCAGCGAGCAACACTATGAAAACATTTTGTGTATTTATTCTCACTTTAGCAACGAGTTTAGTGGCCACTAATAGCTTTGCTCATCAGTTAAGTACCGGCTATATAACTTTAAATAATACCGCTGCTAGCCAAAATCAGTATAGTGGTCAGTGGCAAGTAAATATAACCGATTTAGAGCAAGTCGTGGCGTTCGATATTAATAACGATAAACAAATAACCTGGGCTGAAATAAAAGCCAAACGCAGCTCTATTAATAGTTTTGTGTATGCTAATTTACAGCTAGTTCAGCAACAACAGGCATGCACGCTCTCTACCCAAGGGGCGTATCAATTAGATAGTCACTTTAATCAACCCTATTTAGTAATACCGCTGCTGTTTAGCTGCGCTGATCAAACTGAAACTAGCTTACATTACAGCGCCTTTTTTAATACCGATGGTAACCACAAAGCCATTGTAAATATTAATAATTTATCGCGAGTGTTTAGCGCAGCTAACGCAAAACAAACATTTAATTTTAGCCAATCAAGCTACTTAAGCACCTTTAATCAATATGTATATCAAGGAATATTGCATATTTGGATTGGTATTGATCATATTTTATTTTTAATCGCCTTATTACTTACCTGCGTACTTACCCGCACCGAAAAACAATGGCAAGGTATTAGCTCAAAAAAACAAATTATTAAACACACCGCGTGGATAGTTACCGCCTTTACCCTAGCCCATTCAATTACGCTTACTACAACCGCTATGAATTTAGTATCGCCAAATAGCCGCTGGGTAGAGCTAGGTATTGCCCTGTCAGTACTTTTTGCTGCACTTAATAATGTATGGCCACTGGTATTACGTTTAGGTTGGGTAACATTTGCCTTTGGTTTATTGCACGGCATGGGGTTTGCTAGTGTATTGGGTGAGTTGGGGTTGTCGAGCGATTATCAGCTATTGAGTATTGTAGCATTTAACTTAGGGGTAGAAATTGGTCAGCTCAGTATTTTACTCATAGCATTGCCGGTGTTAATCAGCATAAGAGGCTATCAGTGGTATAAGAAATGGTTAATGCCGGTGGGTTCATTTGCTATAGCACTGATTGCATTACAATGGTCAATCGAGCGGTTTTAACCTGTAACCGCCCTAATACCAATTTTGAGCACTTTTTATAGTGCTTTTTACAGTACTTCGTCATGCACTTCAAAAGGCATGAGTAGCGTTTTCATCGCTGGGCGAAGTGCTATTAATACTGTTTCTTCGGTGAGTTCTGGGTAGAGCATTTTTCGAAGAAATAAGCCCGCCATCATCGAAAAAATAACATTAATACGGCTATCGAGTTCTTGCTCTGAGTGTGATTTTAACAAGCTTCTGTCGCTAATTAATAACTGTCTCATTCTATCGCGCGCTTGGGTATCAGCCTCGTGTAGTAACGTAGCCACTTTATTGTTTCTGGCCGCTTCTGCCATCATGTCTAAATCGATTACACACGCCCCGGTATCCATATGCCTTTGCACTCCTTTGTGCAAACTGCCTAAAAGTATTGTGAGGATATCGCCAGGCTGCTCTTCAAACTCTTGA
Source organism: Pseudoalteromonas sp. 20-MNA-CIBAN-0454 (assembly GCF_040308685.1). Lineage (NCBI taxonomy): Bacteria > Pseudomonadati > Pseudomonadota > Gammaproteobacteria > Alteromonadales > Pseudoalteromonadaceae > Pseudoalteromonas > Pseudoalteromonas sp. 20-MNA-CIBAN-0454. The sequence goes on from NZ_JBEOOB010000019.1 coordinate 44,492, forward strand.
AATATAGAAAACATTTCTTGCATATCTTGCTCAATAATACTCTCTATTATTGCTTCTTTACTTTCAAAGTAGTTATAGATATGGCCGGCACTCATACCCGCAGTTCTTGCAATTTCAGCCATGCCTGCCCCATGATAGCCTTTGCGACGAAAGCAGTCTGCTGCAGCATCTAGTACTTGTGTGCGCCGTGCTTCGACTAATGCAGGATCTGCATGTCTTTTACTTTTATGGGTCACTTACAACTCCACTATTTAACCTGTCTATTATAAAAACCAATTGCATCTAAATATTTAGTTACAGCAAATAAAGCGCTGTTAAATTAGAAGTATTATAAATTTAACATTCTAGTGATGGCCTATAGCAAAAGCTATAGGCCATATAGACTACTTAATCTTGCACCGCTGGTGAGGTAACTTGCCAACCGCCGCCAACTGCTTTGTATAAGTTAATTTTACTGGCAAGTAATGCTTGCTTACCCGTAATTAACTGCTGTTGGGCACTGTACCAAGTTCTTTGCGAATCAAGAACTTGCAAGTAACTGTCGGCACCTTTGTCGTAACGCGCTTGCGAAATATCAAAGGTTGCTTGACGGCTTTGCACTAACTGCTCAAGTGCGCTTAGCTGGGCGTTATAACCTTCTCTATCTGCAAGTACGTCAGCAACTTCACGAAACGCTTGCTGAATTTTTTGCTGATAGGTGGTAAGCGCTATTTGTTGCGCCGCTTTAGCAACATCTAAATTAGCTTGGTTACGGCCCATATTAAAAATAGGCAAATTAATAGTAGGTACAAAACTCCACGTACCCGAGCCACCATCAAATAAACCACTTAAGTCGCTTGATGCAGTACCCGCATTAGCGGTTAAACTAATACTTGGGTAAAACGCAGCACGCGCAATACCAATATTTGCATTAGCCGCTAACAACTGATGCTCAGCCGCTTTAATGTCAGGGCGTTGCGTGAGTAAATCAGACGGTAAACCAACTGGTACTTCTGGTAAGTCGAGTAAATGATTAAGTGACGCATTTGGCAGTAAATCACTGGCAACGCTATTACCTACTAGTAAATCAAGCGCATTTTTATCGCGTTTTAATAAACGCTTATACTTTGCTATATCAACTTTAGCTGTAGCAACCGTACTTTTAAGTTGCTCTAGGGTAATTGCTGATGCAGCACCTAAATCAAAACTTTGTTGAGTAAGTGATAACGACGACTGTTGCGACGTTAGGGTTTCCTCGGCCAGTGCTAATAACTGCTGGTCGGTTGCATAGTTAAGCCAGGCATTAGCAAGCTCAGCAATAAGCGACACTTGCATACTGTATTGGCTCAGCTGCGTAGAGTATAAGGTTTGCAGTGCTTGCGCTGACTGATTGCGCACCTTGCCCCATATATCAAGCTCATACGAGGTAATACCTACGGTAGCACTGTACTGCGAATTAATACGCGGCTCACCAGTACTCGATAAATCACCCGGCAAGCGCTGACGCGATCCAGATCCATTTATATCAAGCGATGGAAATAATGCCGAGTCTTCTATTTGATATAAGCCACGCACGCGCTGCACATTTAATGCAGCAATTTGTAAGTCTTTATTATGCTCAAGGCTCTGTGCAATTAACGCTTGCAGTTTTTCATCGTTAAAAAACTGCTGCCAATTTAGCTGCGTAGCTTGCGTTTGCTCTGCACCCGATGCATACGCATCAGGCACAGGTAAAGCTATTTCTTGTTGCTCTGGGGCAAGTTGGCACCCCGTTAATACAGCTAAAGTAAGTGCGTTTAAACCTAATGTTTTTAAGTTCATTATTCGCTCTCCTTCGTTGCTACTGCCGATTTACTTGAGAATGTTTTACGTACTAAAACAAAAAACAAAGGCACAAATAACACCACTAAGGTAGAGGCAGCTAAAGTACCACCAATAATAGAGATACCCAGCGCATTTTGTGCACCCGACCCTGCGCTCGACGCAATAGCCAAAGGTACAACACCACAAATAAAGGCCAGCGAGGTCATTAATACTGGGCGTAAACGCAGTTTAACAGCAGCTATTGCAGCATCCACTAAGCTCAGGCCTTCTTCCATTTTATGAATAGCAAATTCAACTATTAATATCGCGTTTTTAGAAGCCAAACCTATGGTGGTTAACAAGCCTACTTGTAAGTAAATATCGTTTGATAAGTTACCAATTAATGCCGCCATAATCGCACCAAATATACCCAGTGGCACAATAATCATTACAGCAAATGGTACTGACCAACTTTCGTATAACGCAGCTAAACATAAAAATACAAACAACAGCGACAATCCATACAGTAAAGGCGCTTGCCCACCACTTGAGCGTTCTTGATAAGATATACCCGACCACTCAGAAGCAATACCGTTTGGCAATTGCTTAACTAAACGCTCCATTTCATCCATAGCCTGCCCTGTACTATAGCCAGGTGCTGCACTACCTTGAATTTCCATCGCAGAAAAACCATTGTAGCGCTCTAAGCGTGGTGAGCCGTAAGACCAGTGCGAACTAGCAAATGCTGCAAACGGCACCATATCGCCATTATTATTACGCACGTACCACTTATTTAAGTCCTCTGGCACCATGCGCGAATCAGCTTCGCCTTGCATGTATACTTTTTTCACGCGGCCGCGGTCAATAAAGTCATTAACATAGCGGCTACCCCATGCGGTAGACAAAGTACTATTTATATCGGTTTGAGTAACGCCCAATGCTTCCGCTTTTGCAAGGTCAATATCAAGTTGCAGCTCTGGCATGTCTTCTTGGCCATTTGGACGCACACCCGCTAAAACAGGGCTTTTACTTGCCATACCCAATAGCATATTACGTGCATTTAATAACTCGTCATGGCCTAAGCCTACGCGGTCTTGTAAAAACATATTAAAGCCATTAGCTGTACCAAGCTCTACAATTGCCGGTGGTGGGAAAGCAAATACAAACGCTTCTTTTATGGTTGAAAAATACCCCATCCCTTTACCTGCTACTGCATTTACCGATAAGTCGTCACGCTGGCGCTCATCCCAATGCTTTAAGCTCACAAAACCAATTGCTGAGTTTTGCCCAGAACCGGCAAAACTAAAGCCTGTTACCGTAAAGATAGAACTTACCGCTTCGGTTTGATCATTCAAATAATGGTTTTCTACTTTTTCAACTACACCTAACGTTCGCTCAATGGTAGAGCCTGCAGGCAACATTACTTGGTTAAATAATATACCTTGGTCTTCGTCTGGTAAAAAAGCAGTTGGTAAGCTTGAAAACACATATACCATACCACCCACAAGCACACCATAAATAAGTAAGTAGCGCTTTGATTGGCTGATCATACGCCCAACAATACCTTGCGCGCCGCGGTTTGTTTTATCAAAGCCACGGTTAAAGCCAGAGAAAAAACGTCCAATAAATGATGTTTTATCGTGTACATGGCTTGGCTTAAGTAAGGTTGCACATAATGCAGGCGTTAAAATAAGCGCCACTAATACCGACAAGCCCATTGCCGACACAATAGTAATAGAGAACTGACGGTAAATAACACCGGTAGAGCCACTAAAAAACGCCATCGGAATAAATACTGCCGACAGCACCATAGCAATACCTACCAATGCGCCTTTAATTTCGTCCATTGATTTACGTGTTGCATCTAATGCCGAGAGTTTTTCTTCAGTCATTAAGCGCTCTACGTTTTCTACTACAACAATCGCATCATCAACCAACAGGCCAATGGCAAGTACCATAGCAAACATAGTTAACGTATTGATTGAATAACCAAAGGTATACAAAATTGCAAACGTACCCAGTAGTACAACAGGTACTGCAATAGTAGGAATTAACGTTGCACGAAAGTTTTGTAAAAACAAATACATTACAACAAACACAAGTATCACAGCTTCAATTAACGTGTGTACTACTTTTTCTATCGACAAAGATACAAATGGTGTGGTGTCGTAAGGAATAACAACATCTAAACCTTCAGGAAAAAACGGTTTTAAGTCCTCTAATGCTTTTTTAACGCCCTCTGCGGTATCTAGTGCGTTAGCACCACTGGCAAGCTTTATACCAATACCCGCAGCCGGATCACCATTAAAACGTGCAACTACACCATAATTTTCACCGCCCAGTTCTACTCTAGCTACATCTTTTAGACGCACTACTGAGCCATCACTATTGGTTTTAACTAAAATGTTTTCAAACTGATCAGGTGTTTTCAAACGGCTTTGTGCCGTTATTGTCGCATTTAACTGCTGCCCTGCAATCGCAGGCATACCACCGAGTTGGCCGGCAGAAACCTGCGCATTTTGTGCAGTAATTGCCGCGCCAATATCGTTTGGCGTTAACTTAAAGTTTTGTAATTTTGCTGGATCTAACCAAATACGCATAGCGTACTGCGAGCCAAATAACTGCGCTTCACCTACACCATCAACACGAGAAACAATATCTTGCACGTTTGAGGCTACATAATCACCAATATCAATATTAGTCATGCTGCCATCTTTAGACACAAAACCTAATACTAATAAAAAGTTACGCGCCGCTTTGGCTACTACAACACCTTGGCGTTGTACTTCCTCTGGTAACAACGGCGTTGCGGTTGCTAATTTGTTTTGTACTTGAACCTGAGCAATATCAGGGTCTGTATCAGCATTAAACGTTAATGTAAGCGTTGCTGAGCCACTCGACTCTGACGTTGACGACATATATAACAAGCCGTCTAGCCCTTTCATTTTTTGCTCAATAACTTGCGTTACAGAGTCTTCTAAGGTTTGCGCTGATGCACCTGGGTAATTTGCAGTAATACTAATCGCAGGCGGTGCAATAGAAGGATACTGTGCAATAGGTAAACTTTTAACTGCTAAAATACCCGCTAACATAACAATAATAGCGAGTACCCAAGCAAATATCGGTTTATCGATAAAATATCGTGACATTTAAACTCTCCGTTATTGCGCTTGAGTGGCTAAAGGTGTTGCTTCAGTGACAATCACTGGCGCGCCAGGACGAATTTTTTGTAAGCCTTCAACAATTAACTTATCACCAGCAGATAAACCTTTAGTCACTAACCAGTTCGAACCTATTGTTCTATCAACCTCTAGTACTCGGCTCTCTACTGTATTATTTTCACTTACCACCATAGCCGTTGGCTGGCCTTTGGTATTACGCGTTACACCACGCTGCGGAACCAAAACAGCATTTTCTTGAACCCCTTCAACAATAGATGCACGGGCATACATACCCGGTAAAAGTAGTTTCTCAGGGTTAGAAAATTTAGCTCGCAATGTTACCGAACCCGTACTTGGATTAACCGTTACTTCTGAAAACTGTAAGGTGCCCTTATGCGGATAAACCGAACCGTCTTCCATATAAAGCTCAACCTCGGTTTGAATATCTGCATCAACACTTAACGAGCCCGACGACAATGCTTTTTTAAGCTTGGTTAACTCATTACTCGATTGTGTTAAATCAACATAAATTGGATCAAGCTGCGTTACTGTTGCCAATGCCATTGCTTGATTAGCACTTACCAAAGCACCAACAGTCACACTCGATTTACTAATTTGACCACCAATAGGCGATGCTACATGGCTGTAATCTAAATTAATTTGTGCAGCCTGTAATTGCGCTTTCGCAGTAAGTAACTCAGCCTTTGCCTGTTTAGCAGTTGCATCTGCTTCGTCAAAGTCTTGCTGACTTACAGCTTTAATTGCCAACAACTCTTTATAACGCGCAGCTTTTGATTTACTGCTGGCAATACTCGCCTCAGCACGGGCTACAGCTGCTTCACTTGCTGCAAGCTCAGCTTCAAAAATGGCTGGATTTATTTGATATAGCGCTTGGCCTTTTTCTACTTGCGTACCTTCTGTAAACAAACGAGATTGCACAATACCGCTAACTTGAGGACGAATTTCTGCTATTTGATATGCACTTACACGCCCTGGTAATTCTTGTTTAAGTGTAAGTGTTTGGCTTTTTATCGTAACTACACCTACTGGAGTGCCTTGAGAAGCAGTAGCTTTAGGTTGCTCAGCAGCCTGATCACAACCAGTTAAAACGACAGAACCAACGAGGGCCGAAAATACCAATAGCGCGATGCGGGAACGCTGCATATTAAATTACCTTTTAACTTGAATTTAAACTTTAGAATGAACGTTCATTCTAAATTATTTGCATGCACTTTCCAATGCTAATTAAGAATTATTTTTAACTAGATTTAATGCTGTAAACATATGTAAATTTGGTTGACTAAAGCGACTATTTGCTTACAGTCAAAACTCCCCTAGGGCATTGGGTAAAGCCCAAATAGGGCTGAATTCAGCGTGGTTATGCTTTGAATGGTGATTGGTATAGACATTTAGTTGAGCTGCATAGAACGATAAACGGTCAGTCAAGAATTGTGATGTATGAAGTCAAGATTTGACCCCTTCGATTCTCTTTCAAGCCATTCGATAACATAAAATGCTGATAATAATAATTGGCAAGATATTTTACTGTGTCGGATGGCGCTTCGCTTATCCGACCTACATTCGGTGCTTCCTTAGGTAATCGATAATACAAAACGCTAATGTTAATTGAGGCTGCTTTTTTCGTTGGGCTTCGCTGCGCTCAAACCAACCTACCTCAATCAACGTCAAAAGGTAGGTTGGTTAAGCCGAAGGCGCCACCCAACAAAGTTTCAAATTAACGCCTTGAAGGTCCGTTCATGGCACTTTCTAGCAATTCGACAATATAAAATGCTGATAATAATAATTGGCAAGATATTTTACTGTGTCGGATGGCGCTTTGCTTATCCGACCTACATTCGGTACTTTTTAGGTAATCGATAATACATAACGCTAATGTTAACTGGCACTGCCTTTTTTCGTTGGGTTTCGCTGCGCTCAAACCAACCTACGTAGTAACACCTTAAAATAATAAAATAAGGTGTTTTTACTTTGTGATTTTGACTGTTTACTTGCTACTTTTTACTTGCTGATAGCGAGCTAACTTAGTTTGTACTTAGCTTTGCGGTGGCTCTGGCGTGGGTACTATTTTTGATACCAGTAACTGCTCAACCCGAATGCCTTCAACATCTACCACTTCAAATTTAAAGCCGGCGTATTGAATGTATTCTGCACGTTTTGGAATGCGTTTCATGGTATAAATTAAATATCCGGCCACGGTTTCGTAATGACTTTGATGAGGAAACTCATCAATATCAAGTACTTTAGCCAGCTCAACTATGGGGGTTAAACCATCAACTAACCAGGAGTTTTGGTCGCGCTCAACAATTAACTCATCATCGCTGTGAGTAATTAAGTCGCCCATAAAGCCTTTCATTAAATCTTTTACCGTTACTATGCCTACTACTAATGCGTATTCGTTAACTACCACAGCAAAAGGCTGTACGGCTGTTTTAAACGCATTTAATGCCTCTGATAAACTGAGGGTTTCGGGCAGATAAAAAATATCTTTTTCGAGCATTTCGCTATTAATATTCGCTGCATCGCCTTTAAGTACTTGGCGTAAAATATCTTTTGATTCTACAGAGCCGATTAATTTATCTAAATTATCGTTACACACTAAAAAGTGATTATGTGGATGCTCTATTATTTTGTTAGCAATATCATGGCTCGACTCATTAATATCAAAATAAACTATTTGGTCGCGCGGCGACATCACACTCGATATAAAGCGCGCTTCTAGGTCAAATACGTTACCGATTAAATCGTATTCTTGTTGCTGTAGGCTGCCGTATTCTGCACCAGCATCCATCATGGCAACAATGTCTTCTGTGGTTACAATATCTTCGCGCTCGCTTGGTACTTTAAAAATACGCAAAATAATATTTGTTAAACCATTAAAAAATAATACCAAGGGCGTTAAGGCATAGGTAACCCAGCGCATTATTGTTACCACGCGCACAGCAACGGCCTCTGGCAAAATCATTGCCAAACGTTTAGGTAGTAAATCTGCAAATAAAATAAACAGTGAAGTAATGGTTAAAAACGACAGTAAAAAACTAATTTGTGCCAGTAATGGGCCTTGATAAAAAAACTGCAAAACATTTTGCACATAAGGCGAAAGTGCTTGCTCACCCACAATGCCGCCTAATATAGCAATAGCATTAAGGGTTATTTGGATCATGGCAAAAAATGCCCCAGGTTGTTCTTGTAGCTTTAATACTGCCGCTGCTTGAACATTGCCCTCATCAGCCATTACTCTTAATTTTATTTTACGCGATGCTGCAATCGCAATTTCCGACATTGCAAACAACGCACTGATCAAGATTAATAAGCCAATCCCGACTAAATCACCCATTTATAGCTCCAATAAAATACGCTTTTATAGCAAAAGCAGCTGGATTATAGTCGCTTTTTTAAACGGGGCAATTTAAATTTAATATTTATTAAAAGGCTTTTATTATCAATACAATAAGCAGGCCTTTCGACCTGCTTTAAGATTACTTGTTCATCGCACTAATCAAAAACGCCGAAATTTTAGCGCCTTCTCGTAAGGTGGTTTCTGAACTTGACTGCCCTACTAACGAGCTGTCGGTAAAAGGCGCAATTTCCATCATATCGGCACCGGTGATCGGAAATTCATCGGCTATGGCTGATAAAATATCCAGTGCGTGCTGTGGCGTTAAGCCGTTTGCCTCTGGTGTGCCTGTTGCAGAGGCAAATTTTTCATCAAGGGCGTCAATATCAAAGCTAACATACACTTCGTCAACGTTGTCGGCTTTAAGCTGGGCAATGGCATCTGCGGCAACGGCTGCTGCACCGCGTTCTATAATTTCATGCGCCCAATGTTGTTTAACACCAAAGGTGCTTTCCCAATGCTCTTTCGGTTTACCGCTTGAACGAATACCAAATTGAATTAAATGATGTGGCGCAGGTAAAAACTCTAAAATATGCGTACACCAAGAGCCAAAACATAAATCAATGCCTAAGCGCTCAACCAACAAGTCGGTATGGGCATCAAAATGAATAATTGCGGTACGCTTGCCTTGTGCGCGCTTAGCTTTTAAATACGCTTTTGTTAATGGGTAACTAATTGAATGATCGCCGCCAATACCAAAAATGCCTTTATTTTCAAATGTTGCATAAAAGCTGTCGCACACATCTTCAGTGATCGACAGTGGGCTAACGTAATAGTCGTTATTTTCGTTGCCGTATAATGCTTTTTGGCAATTGGTTATAGTGGCTTTGTTTAAGTATTTATCATGTAATAAATGAGGAATAACGCGTACGTCGCCTAAATCGAATGAGCGGCACTGAGGTTGCTGATCAAGTAACGCTGAGCGTAAAAATAACGGCCCCCAGTTTGCGCCACGTAAAATACCGCCGCCACAATCTGAGCTAATACCTAGCATAACCGCTTTATGCGGCGAATTGGGTAACTCGTTAAGCGACTCACGCCATAATGGGCCAATGTTTTCGGTTTGCCCATAAAGCTTATTTCTTAATGCAGCTTTGCGCTCTTTTGCAGTGTTAACTGTATATACACCATCACCTGGTGCGCACAAACAATGCTCAATTTTGCTTTTAAATTCCTGAAATTCGGTGCTCATGGTAAACCCTTATAAATCTATATGTTTTGCGTGGTACTGATTAGTTATGCAAAATTGCTAATATTTAAATACTAACAATAACATTAGTACTGCTTGCTAAAAGCAAACTAACGTTAAATTAGCCTTGCTTCACTAATGTATATACCATCCAAAAAATAACAACTAACCATATGAATAAAAACAACTTAGTGTAAATGTGCCTGTTGTTTATGATAATTTACTCATTACTTTAGACGATCAATATAATGTCTGCCTATACAAGTCAACCGCCTCATTTTACGGGTAATTTTAATATATGCTTGAATATTCAATGTGGGTGAATAAATCAAAACAAATCAACACGGACATACGTCCTGTACTAAACAAACAATTATAGTAATGATGCTAAATTGATAGTAATTTTATAAAGGCTTAGTTATGGAAAAGGTATTTCACTTAGGGTTATGTATTGACGATCTTAAAGGTGCAAAACTGGCTATTGTTCCGGGCGATCCGGATCGTGCTGCACGTATTTCGCAATTTTTAGATAACCCAACTTGCCTGGCTAAAACGCGTGAATTTCATGTTTATTTAGGTGAGCTTAATGGCCATTCTGTGGTTATATGCTCTACCGGTATTGGCGGTCCATCGACGTCGATTGCCGTTGAAGAATTAGCCCAACTTGGCGTGCACAGCTTTTTGCGTATTGGTACTACTGGCGCAATTCAACCACACATTAACGAAGGCGATATTTTAATTAGCCAAGCCTCTGTGCGTTTAGATGGTGCAAGCCAGCATTTTGCGCCGCTTAGCTACCCTGCGGTATCTGACTTTTTTGCTACCCAAGCTATGGTTAAAGCCTGTGAAAACCTTAATATCGATTTTCATATTGGTATTACTGCATCAAGCGACACATTTTACCCAGGGCAAGAGCGTTACGATACGCACTCTGGTTATGTACCAAAGTCGTTACAAGGCAGCTGTGAAGAGTGGCAAAAATTGGGTGTGATGAACTACGAAATGGAATCGGCAACCTTATTTACTATGTGTGCGGCACTTGGTTTACAAGCAGCGTGCGTAGCCGGTGTATTAGTTAATCGTACTCGCCAAGAAATTCCTAATGTTGACCACGGCGAAATTGAAAGAAAATCAGTTGCGGTAGTATTAGAAGCAGCTAAAGTACTGCTCGCTAAGTAACAGTACTTTTTAGTGTGTCAGTTTGCCAAGTTACTCACTTAATGGCGCACTAATTAGCTCAAGTGGTGGCAAGTTTACAAAGCTTGCTAGCACTGCTTGAGCCACTCCTGCTTGGTTTTCATGACCAGCGGTTTCTAACAGTGTTATTCCCTTTACGGTATGTTGATCAAAACTCAAACCGGCTAAAAACAACTGACTTAATGCACTTTGCAATGGCGATAAGCTAGGGCTGTATGCAGCGTTTTCTGCGTAACTGCCATAAAAGTCACCGTTGTTAAACGTAGTGATTTTTACTGCGCTGTAGTTTTGGCTATACGGTACATAGGCTGCTAACGCATAGGCTGCCAGCTGTTGCTCTACTTCTGTATTGTTAAATGAGCGAGCCTGCGGGGCTGGATTAAATAAGCTGTACTGATTGCCTAAATCGGTGGGGCCAAACGAATGCGGTAACAAGTCTGCAAGTTTAAATTGCTGCTCGGGCAGTAAAATATCAAATTCACGCGCATCAGCTAATTCGTTCATAAATTGGCGGCAATAACCACAAGGTGCGTCACTAATCGCTATTTTTAGTATTTTTTTCGCGCCATTTAACCAAGCATTATTAATTGCAGACTGCTCTGCGTGCACCACTAAACTAAGTGCTTGGCGGTTAAACTCGGCATTAGCACCAAAGTAAAAATTAACCTCGCCGCTTTCATCAAGTGCTTTAACGATTGCACCTACATGAAAGCTCGATACGGGTGCTACCGCAAACTCAGACGCTAAAGGCACTAAACCTTGTAATAAGGCGTCGTTTGTTACATTAAGTTGCGCGCATAGTTGGTTAATATTATTTGCGTTTAAAATACCGCGCTGGGTATTTAATTGGCTACGTAAAGCCTGTGTTTGCGCTACGCTTAAAGAGATGTGGGTATTACTAAGTGCGGTGTTTGCTTGTACTAAAAAGGTTGCAGAAGCCATAATATATTTTTTGTTATTCAATGGCTAAGTAGTTTAAAAGGTTAGCGCATAAAATGCCAGCGCATATGCATAAAATAAGGGGTTACGGCGCTGCGCAACCCCCTTATTTTTATTTGGCTATTAACCAGTATTGCGCATACCTGCAGCTATGCCGGTCATGGTGATCATTAACGCGTTATCTATATCGCCTTCACTGCCGTTGTCGCTTGAGCGCGCACGGCGAAGTAACTCTACCTGCAACACATTAAGCGGATCGGTATAAGGGTTACGCAGCGCAATTGACTCTTTGATCCATGGCTGATCGGCCAATAAGCTTTTTTGCGGGCTAAGCGACTGTACTAAACTAATCGCTTCAGCGAGCTCTTTGCGCAAGGTAACACCAAGTGGTTTGTACATATCTTCCACCAGCGCATTATCGTAATGCTCACTTAACCAGCTGTCGGCCTTACTAAATACCATTTCGAGCATTTCTAGGCGCGATCTAAAAAATGGCCATTGTAAGCTCATTTCTTGCAAGGTTTCAACGCCGTATTTTGCCAAGGCCGCTTGTAATCCTGTTAATGCGCCTAACCATGCTGGCAGCATTAAACGGTTTTGGCTCCATGCAAAAATCCACGGTATTGCCCGCAAGCTTTCGACCCCACCTGTAGGGTTGCGTTTTGCAGGGCGCGAGCCAAGCGGCAGTTTAGAAAGCTCAAGTTCTGGGGTTGCCATTCTAAAGTAAGGTACAAAGTTTTCATCGTGGCGTACCACGTTACGATAATGCTCGCACGACTCTTCGCTGATCAAAGCCATTACTTCGCGCCATTGTGGTTTAGGCTCTGGCGGTGGTAATAAATTACTTTGCAGTACAGCGCCGGCGTAAATATTTAAGCTTTGTAGCGCAACATCGGGTAAACCAAATTTAAAGCGGATCATCTCGCCTTGCTCGGTTACTCGCAGTCCGCCTTTTAATGACCCCGGTGGTTGTGAATGTAGGGCTTGTGCAGCGGGTGCGCCGCCTCGCCCTACCGTACCGCCACGGCCATGAAATAACACCAGCTCTATGCCGCGTTTGTCGGCTAACTGTACTAGCTTATCCATTGCTTCGTACTGCGCCCAACCAGCTGCCATCATACCGGCGTCTTTTGCTGAGTCTGAGTAACCTATCATAACGTTTTGGGTGTTGTTAATTTGGCCTCTGTACCAGTCATTATCCAACAAAGTAGTAATAACATTGTGGCCATCATTTAAATCATCTAAGGTTTCAAATAACGGCGCAACCGGTAGTTTAAAACTACAACCGCTTTCTTTTAACAGCAATTGTACCGCTAAAATATCGGAGGCTGTGCGCGCCATCGAAATAATATATAAGCCAAATGTTTGCTCGTCTTGCTGTGCAATCACGTCAAAGGTGTCGAGTACTTCTTGCACCTCTGGGCTTGGCTGCCAACGCTTAGGTATTAGCGGCCTGCGCGAGTTAAGCTCAGTGAGTAAAAAGGCTTGTTTGTCTTGCTCTTGCCATTGGTTGTAATCGCCTAAACCTAAGTAACGCGTAAGCTCTGAAAACACATCACCATGGCGCGATGAATCTTGGCGTACATCTAATTTAGCTAACCGCAAACCAAAACTATTAATACGATGTAATACATCCAGTAATAGGCCATCAGCAACTACTTTCATATTGCATTTTAATAGCGAGCGATAGCACACCTCAATTGGATGTTTTATTTGGTTTATATCGGTAATTAAGTCTTGGGCTTCGCTGCGCTGATTTTTTATTTTTGCGCCTAAATGCATTACGGTTTCTAACACTTGGTTTTTAAGTGTTTTAATCACGCAGCGATAAGGTTCAAATTCTTGCCCCGCAAGGGCTATTAGCTCATCACTGGCATCAGACATCGACAGCTCTGTACTTAGCGTTTCTAGATCGCGGCCATATAAGTCCAGTGCCATCCAACGACCATGATCAAGCACCTCTTTGGTTACTTGTGCGGTTACATAAGGGTTGCCGTCACGATCTCCGCCCATCCACGAGGTAAACTCTATTGGGCTGTAGTTTATTGGTAACTCTAAGCTTAAATGCTCTTTTACATGCTGGCTAAACTCACGTAAAAAACGCGGCACTGCATGCCACAAGCTATTTTCAATCACCGCGTAGCCCCACTTTGCTTCATCAACAGGGGTGGGTCGCGAGCGACGAATATCGTCGGTGTGCCATGCTTGGCTAATTAACTGCGCAATACGGTTTAAAATAGCCTCGCGCTCTTGTGCTAAGTTATCAGTTCGCTCCAATGAAGCTAAGCAATCACTTAACTCAACGTGCTTATTAATAATTGTGCGGCGTGTTACTTCTGTAGGGTGCGCGGTTAGCACCAAGTTTATGTGGAGTTTTGAGAGTGTGTCGGCCAAATGATTGTGATTAAGTTGGCCATTATTTGCTTTAGTTGCTAACGTTTTTAATGTTTGAGTGAGAGGATTTAGCTGGCAAAAGCCAACATCATTAAAACGCGAAACGGTATGAAACTGCTCTGCAACATTGGCAAGGTTTAAAAAATGATTAAATGAACGGGCAACCGGTAACAGCTCTTCATCGCTGAGCGCATGTAATACTTTTATTAGTGTTTTACGGTCGTTTTCGTTGCCACTGCGAGATGACTTTGATAAAGCTCTTATTTCTTCTACTTTATCTAAAATTGCTTGGCCTTGGGCATCTTTAATTGTTTGCCCTAATAATTGGCCTAGTAAATTTACATTGCCTCGCAAGGCGGCATATTGTTCACTCATTTCTCAGTCTCCTTTGTTTCATGGAGCACTATTAATATCACTATGCGCGGTTATTTAATAGATCCATTTGCAATGGTGTGTCGTAAAAAAGCATATGTAAAATAATTACAAAGCAATAACATGATCATTTTTTACGATGCTAACTGCCCATTGTGTAACGCCGAAATGCAACATTTAAAGCGTGCTGACATTAATAATAAAATAATATTAGAGGACCTTAATGCCACTGACTTTAATACGCGTTTTCCTAAGGTAGATAAAAGTATAGCTATGGCGTTATTACACGCAAGAATGCCATCTGGAATAATGATCTATGGCCTTGATGTAACCTACCAAGCATGGAAAACAGTAGGTAAATATCCTTGGTTGAAGATTATTCGCTTGCCCATAATTCGATTTTTTGCTGATTGCACATACACTTTTTTTGCTAAGTATCGCCAGCCTATAAGTCGTTTTTTAATGCCAAACTCACAGTGTAAAAATAATCAATGTAAAACCAAAAGTGCAGGTGATAAATGAAAACTATTGTTTTATTTGGCGCAAGTAGCGCAATTGCACAAGCTTATATAGCGCATTTAAATAACCAAGTAACCCAGTACCATATTGTTTGCGTAAGCGCGGGCTCGCGCAATGCACAGTACAATAACCTAAATAATATAACGCAACTGCAAAGCGATTATTCAAAGCAAAGCTTAAACAATGTTACCGCTACACTACAAAACCAGCAGGCTGATTTACATCAGGTAATTATTTTTAATGGCCTTTTACATAATCAGCAACACATGCCAGAAAAAAAGCTAGAGGACATTAACAGCGATTATTTTAATCAACTATTGCAAGTTAATGCGCTTACACCCCTGCTATGCCTGCAAAGTGTATTACCATTATTAACACCTAAAACCCACTGCACTATTACCGCATTAAGCGCCCGGGTTGGCAGCATAAACGACAATAAACTTGGCGGCTGGTATACCTATCGTGCATCAAAAGCGGCGCTTAATATGTTATTTAAAACTGCCGCCGTGGAGCTGGCAAGGCGCGCTAAAAACACTAAGCTCATTTTATTTCATCCCGGTACTACCGACACTGAGCTGTCTAAGCCTTTTCAAAAAAATGTACCGCCAAACAAGCTTTTTACTCCTGCGTTTGTAGCGCAGCAATTATTTGAACTGACTAACAATAACCCTAATTTAGAACTTAACGGTGAACCCGCCTACCTAGATTGGCAAGGCACTGCTATTTCATGGTAGGTATTCCATGGTAAGGATTTTTTAATGCATTTTACTAAAGCGCGCATTGCAGCACTTGAAAAACACACGCGTACCCACTTTATAAACTCGTTGTCGGGCTTTAAAAGCGCTAACTTAATTGGCACTCAAGACAGCCAAGGCAATACTAACTTATCGATTGTTAGCTCTGTTATTCATTTAGGTGCGCACCCGCCATTAATTGGTATGATAATGCGCCCCCATAGCGTACCCCGTCACACTTTCGAAAATATTTTAGCAACCGGTGTTTATACTATTAATCATGTTAATAGTGCTATTTATCAGCAAGCACATCAAACCTCGGCGCGTTATGATAAAAACGAATCAGAGTTTGCTGCCACTGGTTTAACAGCTGAGTATTTAAATGAATTTAGTGCCCCATTTGTACAACAAAGCCGCTTAAAATATGCGGTAAAATACATTGAACATCAGCATTTAGCAGTCAATGGTACTGAGCTTGTGATTGGCGAAATAATGGACGTATATTTAGACGAAGCAGCACTGCAAAGCGATGGCTTTTTAGACTTACAGGCCATAGATACGGTAGCTATAAGCGGGCTCGACAGCTACCACAGCACTAATAAACTAATGCGCCTGCCTTATGCTAAAAAGTAATCAGGCTGCGCATACATTATTTGCAGCTTTTAATACACTGTAGAGTAATCATGATTGATAAACCGCAATTAATCCCAATATACTCACTATATTCGCTTTACCGCTTTGCCCTAAGGGAAAATAATGAAAACGCTTAAAATTGATATTGTGTCGGATGTAATGTGCCCATGGTGCATTATTGGTTATAAAAATCTTGAAAAAGCACTCAGTGAATTACACGGTGAAATAAACGCAGAAATTAGCTGGAAACCGTTTGAGCTTAACCCAAATATGCCGCCTGAAGGCCAAGACTTAAATGAACATTTAACGCAAAAGTACGGCTTAACACCAGAGCAAAGCAAAGATAACCGCCAACGTTTAATAGACGCCGGAAAAGATGCCGACTTCACGTTTAACTTTGACGATAAGCGAATGATAATAAACAGCTTTGATTGTCATCGTTTATTAGCATGGGCTGCCACTTTAAATAAGCAAACCGAGCTAAAACTGGCTTTATTTAAAGCGCATTTTTCTGACTTAGTGAATTTAAACGAGCAATCTGCTTTGCTTGATATTGTTGCAAGTGTTGGCCTTGATACAGACCGTGCTCAAGAAATTTTAGCCGGTGGTGAGTTTTTTCAAGAAGTGCGCAGCCAGCAAAGTGACATACAGCAAATGGGTATTACCACAGTGCCTACTTTTATCATAAATGAGCAATACGCCCTTACCGGCGGACAACCTAGCGCTGCATTTGTGCAAGCTTTTAAGCAAATAACTGAAGAAGAAGCACAGCAAAACGCTGAGTAATTAAACTCTGAATTAAAGAATTTAAAAAGGCTGCAATGTGCAGCCTTTTCTTTTAATTTAATTTAATTTAATTTAAAGTATTAAGCCTGTTAAACTGCACTTAATACATGCACTTAATACATGCACTTAAAGAATATTAAGTACGGTAAAGCACTTTAATCACATGCCAGCCAAATTTAGTTTTAACTAAATGCGGCTCTAAAATAGCGCCATTAAACGCAATTTTGTCAAACTGTGGCACCATTTGCCCACGTCTAAATTCACCTAAATCGCCACCTTTTTTACCCGACGGACACGACGAATACTTTTTAGCTAAGGTTTGAAATTTTGCACCTTTACCTAATTGCGTAATAATATCTTCTGCAATTTCTTTATGTTTTACCAGTATATGCAGTGCGTGCGCTGTATTTGCCATGTGAAAGCCTTGTAATATCGGTTAAATTTAAACGCCGCGATTTTAGCACAGCTAGTTAAATCAGGCAGCTACTATAGTGCTTCATTGATGTGTTGAGTGCGCTCAAAAAAAACCAGCATCGCTTTAGCCTAAAATTATATTTAATCACTAGCGTTATTAGTGCTGCACTGGCTTTTTTTGTAATTTGCGCTGTAATGTTCGTCTATGCATATTGAGCTGCCTTGCGGTGCTCGACACATTACCATTATTACTGTGTAGCACTTGCTGAATATGCTCCCACTCTAAACGCTCTGGCGACATAACTGTGGTTGCAACATCTAAGCTTATTGCAGTATCGCACTCTTGATTAAGTGCTTTTAGTAAGGTTGCCATATCAACAGGTTTGGTAAGGTAGTCGTTGGCCCCTAAGCGCATTGCTTCAACTGCGGTGGCAATACTGGCAAAGCCCGTGAGTAATACAATATGCACGTGTGCGAGCAAGCTGCGCAGTGGTTTTATTAACGCTAAGCCATTGTCGTTACCTAACTTCATATCTAACAAAATAGTAGCGGGCAAAAACCGCCTTGCACTAAGGAGTGCCTCACTTTGGTTATGCGCTATTTCGCAGTTAAAACCATATTTAGTTAGCCGCCTTGCCAAGGTACTAGCAAGGTTTATATCGTCTTCAATAATTAATATTTTCATTCACTTTGCTCGCTAAAAACAGTTGCTAATTTAACTTTAGCAATTGCACCACACTGGGGGTGATTATATAAAGTTAGCGAGCCATTTAAACGCTCAAAGGTTACATTAGAAAGCAGCACAGCCAGCCCCATACCATGATCGCTGGGCATTAACTGTCCACCTAAATCGTTGAGTTGCGTTGCTGAAAAGCCATTCCCAAAGTCGCGAATAAGCAAGTAAACATATTCGCCGCAATGCTCCTCTTGCAGCCAAGTAAGCTCAAGCACATTTTGGTCTTGCTGCTGATTAGCGGTGGCTGCATTTTGGAGTAAATTTAAAATAGCAGGTAGCAACATAGCATCACTGTTTAATATAGCGGTATTAATGCCACCCGTTTGGTTTTCTATAATCCACTTTATTTGTTGATCGGGATATTGCAGCAATAGCGTATCGGTAATTTGCTGTTGTAATTGCGCCGTTGTAATGTGTTGTTGGGTGTTATTAAGGCGCAGCGCAGCAGAGAGTTTTCTAAAACTATCTAATTGTGTAGCGCATTGTTGTAGTGGAGTTTGCATTTGTTGCACTACAAGGTTATTTGGATGATCCTCTAATAACTCTTCAAATAGTAACTGTAAGTTAGCAATTGGTGTAGCAAGCTGATGCGTTATTTGCGCTGCTGCGCCATCCAGCGTTACTAACTGTTCACTGCGTAATTGTTGTTCGCGCACTTGAGCAATAGTGCGTTCGCGCTCTTTTAAGGCGCGGTTCATTGCACCAATCACTAACGCTATTACACTGGCACTCAAAACAAAGTTAATCCACATGCTAATAAAATGGCCGCTCATGTTCATTTGGTGCATGTTATGTTCGGGCATTTTAATCAGTAATACACTATACGCCGCAATGGCTAATACCGCGATATAAGCAAGCCCTTTGCCACTTAGCGTTACCGCTGCAATCATTATTGGCAGCAATAATAACGACACAAATGCATTGGTTGCGCCACCACTGAGTGATAACAAAATAGTTAAAAACAACACGTCGGCGGTTAATTGCATCAGCATGCCCAGCGGTTTTGCTTGGCTTACATTACGATAAGCCAGCACACTCATTAACTGAAACCCCGCTTCTAGGGCAATCACTAACAGTAAGGGCATTAATGCTATTTGATGATCTAATAAAAAGTACACTATAAGCACAGCAATAAGCTGCACAGCTATGGCACCACTGCGTAACATTAAAAGTCGGCTAATAGCCGGATCGGTGCGAATTAACAAAACACATGTTACCTAATTGAATTTTAAGAAAAGCTATTTTAATGCTTATGCAATACTTAGTCATCATTCATCGACATTGTAACTAGGTACAAAGTGAAGTATTAAAAGGCCACGGCACTGGGGTTAATAATTATTAAGCTCAATATTTATTGAGCCCATATTAACCCCAGTGCCTTAACAGCAAGTGTGGCTACTGCTTATAAATTAGCCCTGCTTTCATTACAAACTGCACATTTTTAAGCTCTGCAATATTTTTTAGCGGCGAGGCATTAACACTAATAATGTCGGCTTGTTTACCCACACTCAAATCGCCTAATTGAGTATCTTGACCAAGCAGTTTAGCTGCACTCACGGTTGCCGATTTAATTGCCTGTGCTTCACTCATACCATTACTTACCAGTAAGCTAAACTCGTTAGCATTAAGGCCATGGCGCGATACGCCTGAGTCAGTGCCAAAGGCAATATTTACCTCATTTTTTAGCGCTAATTTAAACGATGCCTGCATTTTAGGTGTTACTTCGCGCACTTTATCTGCGATAGCAATTGGCATGTTTGGGTTACTAATTGCTTCTTCGCTCACTGTGGCACCAGCCAGCAAAGTAGGTACTAAGTAAGCTCCGGTTTTTTTAAACAGTGCTATAGCCTCTTTATCTAAATACGAGCCATGCTCTATTGAGTTTACACCCGCTTTAAGCGCGGCTTTTATGCCTTGCGTGCCATGTGCATGAGCGGCTACTTTACGTCCTAAATGATGCGCGGTATCTACAATTGCACTAAGCTCTGCGTCGCTTAATTGTTGATTAACGCCTGCGGCGGTATTACTTAATACGCCACCGGTGGCGGTAATTTTTATAACATCGGCACCACTTTTAATCACTTCGCGCGTGGCTCTGCGGCAATCGTCTGCGCCGTTACAAATACCTAATGATGCACCAACACCGTCACTTATATCTTTACGATAGCCATGTAAATCGGCGTGCCCACCAGTGGGCGATACTGTATTGCCTGCGGCAAAAATGCGCGGACCATTAATATCATTACGCTCAATGGCGCGCTTTAGCGGAAAAATAACCTGATAGTTACTGCCTAAGTCTCGCACTGAGGTAAAGCCTGCATTTAAAGTACGCTGTAAATATTTAATTGAACGCAGCGCGTTATCTGCTTCGTATTCGGTAGTCCAGCGATGCCTGCTAACATTGGCATCGCGCTCAAAAGTAACATGCACGTGCATGTCTATTAGCCCAGGCATTACAAAGTGATTTTTAAGGTCTATTACTTGCGCGCCGGGCAAACCCAGTGCATCTTTACTTACATAGCCGCTTTTAATTGCTGAAATTTTATCATCGGCTATTACCAGTGTTTGCTCAGTTTTAACCGTTTGCTCTGTACCTAGCATTACACTGCCCGCATAAATAATTTTATGTTGTTGTGCTAATGCCATATTTGTTGTTAACGCTAAAGTGATTGCAGTAAATGTAGTTATTAGTGTAGTTTTCATACTTGCTCCTTTTAAGCTCTACCTTTAACCCAATTAACTATAAATTGCTACATTTACGCTACAAAAACCCTTTTAATAAGCTATCATTTTTTATCTCCTTGGGTATTTACTAGTGTTAAAAGCCATTTTTTGGTATAACTTATTCATTAGTAATACATGTCAGACCACTTTTTAAGAGAACACACTATGCCTTACGCACACATCACTGGTTGGGGTAAATGCATTCCACCAGCAAGCATTAGTAACGACGAAATTAGCAAAATAGTGGATACCACAGACGAGTGGATAACATCACGAACAGGTATTAAATCTCGCAGAGTTAGCCATGTAAGTACTGCAGAGCTTGCTACTGTTGCGGCTAAGCATGCGATTGCTTGTGCCGGTATTGACGCTAAAGATATTGATTTAGTTATTTTAGCCACCTGTACGCCATCAACTATGGTGGCAAATACTGCGTCGTTAGTGCAAAAGAATATTGGCGCTGTGGGCGCTGCCGCTATGGACACTAACGCAGCTTGTTCAGGGTTTTTATATGCTCTACAAGCAGCAACAGCGCAAATACAAGCCGGTATGATTAAAAAGGCTGTGGTTATTGCTGCAGAGCGCATGACTTGGTATGTAAACTGGTCGCGCCGTGACAGTGCGGTATTATTTGGCGATGGCGCGGGTGCCGTAGTACTCGAAGCTGCCGATACACCTGCAGGTTTACTTGCGACTAAAACCGGTTGTGACAGTACAGATCGTGATATTTTACATATCGAAAACTTTGGTAGTGACTTAAATAAATATGAGCCGATTGGCCCATCTAATTTACTATTCGAAGGCCGTGAAATATTTAAGCGCGCTGTAAAAGGCATGAGTGAAGCATGCGACGACGTACTAGCTCAAGCAAATTTAAATCTAGACGATATAAACGTATTAGTGCCGCATCAAGCTAACTTACGTATTATTCAAGCCATTCAGCACCGTTTAAAAGTGCCAGATGAAAAAGTAATGGTTAATATTGGCCAGTACGGTAATACATCGGCAGCGACAATTGCCATTGCACTTTGCGAGGCGGTGGAGCAAGGTTTAATTAAACCACACTCAAATATTATGTCGGCAGCCTTTGGCGCTGGCCTTACGTGGGCTGCTAGTTATATTAAATGGGGCGAGCGTGTAACACCTATTAGTGTAAGTGATGCACAACTTC
This sequence comes from Pseudoalteromonas sp. 20-MNA-CIBAN-0454, assembly GCF_040308685.1. Taxonomy (NCBI): domain Bacteria; kingdom Pseudomonadati; phylum Pseudomonadota; class Gammaproteobacteria; order Alteromonadales; family Pseudoalteromonadaceae; genus Pseudoalteromonas; species Pseudoalteromonas sp. 20-MNA-CIBAN-0454. The sequence goes on from NZ_JBEOOB010000019.1 coordinate 66,658, forward strand.
CTCCTTGCGATAAAACCGGCTTAGAGTTAGTTGCTCCAGCGGTAAAAGCATGTAAAGAAGCAGAGCCAACCTAAATAGGCAGCTACTTATTGAAACGCACTTAATTGTGCGTTTTTTGTTTTTAGTGTTTGTATTTAATTACACAATTTAGAGAGCGCGTTATGAAACTACTTGGCATTCATCATGCCGCTATTATTTGCAGCGACTACCCTCGCGCTAAGCATTTTTATAGCAAAATATTAAAGCTTAAAATTATTAATGAGCACTTTAGGACCGCGCGAAATTCTTATAAATTAGACTTAGCTTTGCCTGATGGCAGTCAAATTGAGTTATTTTCGTTTGCTGGCGCACCAGAGCGCCCAAGTTACCCTGAAGCACAAGGGTTAAGGCATTTGGCATTTAAAGTAAGTGATGTGCACGTGGCTAAAGTGTATTTAGAGTCGCAAGGGGTTAGTGTAGAGGACATAAGAGAAGATGAAATAACCGGCAAAAAGTTTACTTTTTTTGCCGATCCAGATAATTTACCGCTTGAGTTGTATGAGGTTTAACACCTCATACTAAATACTCGATTATTAGTTAAAACGGTTTTGCAGATAATTAAACACAGCACGAATACCTAGCGCTTCTCCGCCTACTGGGCGACCTGGTAGAGCACGTAAGTTCCATGCCATTACATCAAAATGTACCCAAGGCGTAGTTGGCTCAATAAATTCTTTTAAATACAGTGCAGCGGTAATTGCACCGCCAAATGGGGTGCTTGCACAGTTTGCCATATCGGCAACATCACTGTTTAAAAATGACTTATATTGATCAAATAACGGCAGTTGCCATACCGGATCGCTTACACTCAACCCTGCATCCATAATACTATTAGCAATAGTACGCTCAGTACAGAAAAACCCTGGTAGTTCAGTGCCCAAAGCAACTCGACACGCACCTGTTAAGGTAGCAAAGTCAATGATAAGCTCAGGCTCGTCGTTTTGGGCTTCGCTAAGCGCGTCACATAATACTAAACGTCCTTCGGCATCGGTATTGTCAATTTCAACCATAATGCCTTTACGGGTTTTTACTACATCGCCAGGGCGAAATGCGTTACGCGAAACCGCGTTTTCAACCGCAGGTACTAACACGCGTAATCTAATTGGTAAATTAGCAGCCATTATAAGCTGAGCAAGCGCAATAACATGCGCTGCGCCGCCCATGTCTTTTTTCATGTTACGCATACCGGCACTCGGTTTTAAGTCAAGCCCGCCTGAGTCAAAACATACACCTTTACCAACCAAAGTAATTAATGGTGCGTCTTTTGCGCCCCATTTTAAGTCGAGTAAACGCGGCTTATTTTCACTCGCACGACCAACCATATGAATTGTTGGGTAGTTTTGCTCTAACAGCTCATCTCCAATCCACTGAGTAAAGTCTCCATCAAAGGTGTCGGCTAAATCACTCATGACTTGTGCTAAATGTTGCGGCATCATATCGGCAGCCGGGGTATTAACTAAATCGCGGGCTAAACCAATTGCGTCGGCTTGTTGTTTTATTTGCTCGTAAAGTGTTTTGTCAGCAATACCTAACTGCGCTTTTGCGGTGACTTTTTCTTTGTACTCACTAAATTCATAACCACCCAATACAAAGCCTAAAGCAAGCTGCTCTATTAGGTGTTTTTCACCTTGAATTTGATAACAACCTACCGGTAACTTGGTGGCTAAGTCGCCTGCAGCCCAAAAGTCATCACTGCTGCGAATTATGCAATAAACATAGTTAAGCTCACCCGTTTCAGGGTTTGGTACTAATGCTAGCCCTTGCTTTTCAAAACCACTATTTGCTAACCAGTTTTGTACAAATGTAGGTTGCTGCGTAAGCCAATCGGTTAATTCGTTTTTAAGGATAAAAGATAAAGGAATTCCAGAAGAAGTATGACGAAGTAATGCACTCATTAAATGACTCACAAAATATAAATGGTCACTAAGCATAACAATAAGGAGACGCAAAAGGTATCGCTAATTTTGCCAATTATAGATTACTTTTTTAATGAGTTTTGTGGGTCTTGTTTTTGATTTTCTTGAGCTATTTCACGATCAAGCTCTTTAACTGAACGATTCATATTGAAGGAGCTAGGCAAAACATCAACGCCAACTAAGCGGCCCAGTTTAACCACTAAGGGAATAGTTAAAGGCGCAAACGGTAATATGGCAAATACCCCTAAACCCAAACCCTTTAAAATATCTACAAATTGCTCGTTTGCACGCTTTAATTCGGCTTTATTTGTTTGCCCTTGTGTGTAGCGTTTATAAATTGAAAGCATTTCTTTTGTTTCTTGTCTTTCTTGCGCAAGCGCAATTTTAAGCGCAACCATAGCACGACGAAAACGCAATTGCTGGCGCTTGGAACTAATTTTAACAACCCGCCATGGTGCGCGGTGTATGACTTTATATAATCGCATTGGCGTATTCTCACACAGGGATTCAAGTTCACAAAGAATAATTTACATGCCAAGGTCAATACTTTATTATTTACAGCCTTTTTAGTATTTAAAAAATCTTAATATGCAATTAAATATACTACCTGCAGTCGCAAAACCAGAAAAACCTAAGCCGGACGAGTGCTGTGGTGGTGGAAGTTGTTGCCCATGCGTATGGGATGAATATAAAAAGCAGCTCGCTATTTGGAAGCGTGAAAATGAGCAACACGCAATAACAATAAAGTAACAAAAACACTTAAACCCTCATTCAAACTCCCCTTAATTTAACCGTTTCCTTAATCAAACTGCGCATTACAAGCAGCACACACTGTATTGTTGCAATTTCATACAAAACACCCTCATTGTTAAATAATAGTTAATTAATAATTGCTCTACTTGTTTTTTCTCTATAGTCTATAAGCTGGACTCACAGGAAGTGGGCTTAATTTATTAAGCTTTAAGGAGTCAGCAAGTATTACCTTACTCCCCATGAAATGTGACTAGTCCGCTACAAAAATAACTCGTGTTACACAAACATGATTAACAAAACTATTCTAACTGGGGATATTTAGAATGAAATTAAAAAGTAATGTGCTAAACCAGGCAGTTAAATTTGCCTTAGCCACCACTACAGCCGGATTATTTATATCTGGCTCTGCTATTGCAGCCGACGCGCAAACAACAACCAAAGTTAATAAAAATCTAGAAAAAATTGCTGTTGTTGGTACACGCTCAGCACCTCGCTCTATTGGTGACTCACCGGTTCCTATTGATATTATTGGTGGTGAAGAGCTAAGCAAGTCAGGTAACACCGACATGCTAGAGCTATTAAAGGGCGCTATACCTTCATTAAACGTACACTCTATGCCAATTAGTGATGCAGCGTCATTAGTGCGCCCAGCTAACCTTAGGGGTTTACCATCAGACAGCACACTTATTTTATTAAATGGTAAACGCCGCCATCGCGCTTCTGTTATCGCCTTTTTAGGTGGTGGTATTAACGATGGTGCTCAAGGTGCCGATATTTCGGTTATTCCAAGTATTGCCCTTAAGCAAGTAGAAGTACTGCGTGACGGTGCTGCTGCACAATATGGCTCTGACGCTATTGCAGGGGTTATAAACTTTGTATTAAAAGATGCCTCTGAAGGGGGCTCTCTTGAAGTGCGTAAGGGCGAGTATTACGAAGGTGATGGCGACACCACTCAAGTTTCGGGCAATATTGGCCTTCCTTTTACCGACAATGGTTTTGCAAATTTAAGCTTTCAATATAAAACCGCAGATGCAACCAGCCGCTCAGTACAACGCTTTGATGCTAAAGCACTTAATGATGCAGGCGTACCCGACATAGCACCTATTACCCAAGTATGGGGCGCACCAGAAGTTAACGACGACATTTCAATTTTTGGTAATGTAGGTTTAGAGCTAACCAATAATTCAGAATTTTACATGTTTGGTAACTACTCTGAGCGCGATGTAAGAGGTGGTTTTTATTACCGTAACCCTCACACTCGCCCCGGTGCTTATTCAAACGATGGCGGCGATACTTTACTCGTTGGCGATTTAACCGGTGATATGAGTGGCAACTGCCCAACTATTGCCATTGATGATAACGTGCTTGATAATCCAGATTATATTAATGGGGTGGCAAATAACCCAGATTGTTTTGCATTTAATGAAATGCTGCCAGGTGGTTTTACACCAAACTTTGGCGGTAATATTACCGATGCGTCACTCACTATTGGTACTAAAGGTCAGTTTACTGATGGCTTTTTAAAGGATGTATATTACGATTTAAGTGGCACGGTTGGTTATAACGAATCTCGCTACTTTATTTACGATACGATTAATGCGTCTTTAGGCCCAGAAAGCCCACGTGACTTTAGCCCAGGTAAATACGAACAATTAGAGAAAAACTTTAACTTTGATCTATCCAAAGGTTTTGATTTTGGCCTAGCATACGATGTAAACATAGCATCAGGCCTAGAATGGCATGAAGAAACCTTTACTGTGATCTCTGGCGATGAAGCCTCGTTTATTGCAGGGCCACTTACCGATCAAGGTTTTGGTATTGGCTCAAATGGCTTTCCGGGTTTTAAACCCTCTGATGCCGGTGAATATAGCCGTCGTAACTACGCCGCTTATGTTGATATAGAAGCGCCCTTTACTGAAGAGTTTTTAATGGGCTTAGCCGTTCGTTTTGAAGATTACGATACCTTTGGCACAACTACTAACTACAAATTAATGGCTCAGTATCACTTAACTGAAGATTTAAATATTCGTGGTTCAATCAGCACAGGCTTTAGAGCGCCAACCGTTGGCCAAGCTAATGTGAGTAACGTACAAACAAACCTTAGTAGTGGTGTATTAGTAGATTCTGCATTATTACCACCTACTAACCCAATTGCGATACAACTTGGCGGGCAAGAATTAGAGCCTGAAGAATCACAAAGCTATACTTTTGGCGCTGTGTACACGCTAGGCGATTTATTTTTAACGGTAGATTATTACAATATTAAAGTTGATGAGCGCATTAGTCAATCTGATAAAATTGAACTTAGCCAAGCAGACAAAGACAAACTTACTGCCTCGGGCATTCCTAACGTACAAAACCTAGCACAGGTAAGCTTTTTTACTAATGACTTTGACACCACTACACAAGGTGTTGATTTAGTGGCTAACTACTCAACTGAGTTACTTAATGGCAGCTCAACATTTAGCTTAGCGTACAACTGGAATGAAACCGAAGTTACCCGCTCAACCATTATTACAGGGCCGTTTAAAGTAAGCCGTCTTGAGAATGACTTACCTAATCATCGTGCAACTCTAAGCTGGGCACAACAATGGGAAAGCTTCTCTGCGTTTACCCGCGTAAACTACTTTGGTGAATACCAAGGTGTGCATGTAGATTATGACGAAACAGCTAAAATGGCAGATGCTGCGGTTACCTTAGATGCTGAAATTACTTATTTTTTAAACGAATCAATGAGCTTTTCTGTAGGTGCACAAAACTTACTTGACCAAGAAGCTGAAAAACTTGATTTTAGTGGCGCTAGCGACTTTATCCCTAATAATAATTGGGGTGGTCAATACTACGAAACATCACCATTTGGTATTAACGGTGGTTATTATTACGTTAAAGCAACTTATACTTTTTAATCCTTATTGGTCATAAGGTAAAGGCGAAATGTGAAAGACATTTCGCCTTTTTCGCTGTATAGATAGTCAAGACAGAATCAACAGGAATGTTAAAGTTACAATGCTACTTAAAAAAGCGAATCAGTTACTGGCAGAAAACAAACTTAAAGATGCTGAGTTTTACTACAAAACAATACTTAAAGCCGATGCTGATAACGGCGAAGCCCTGTTTGGTTTAGGCCGAATTGCACTGCGCCTAGAGCGTAATGATGATGCTGTATATTTATTACAAAAAGCCTGTGAACGCCTGCCTTATATGCTTGAACCTCTACACGCACTGGCTGATGCATTTAATAATGTAAATTCACCAAATGATGCGCTAAAAGTGCTTGAGTACGCAAAAAACTTAGCCAGTAATAACCCCGACCCACATTACTATTTAGCCCAGCACTATTTAACGTATGGTGAGCTAGATAAAGCCCATACTACTTTTTCGCATGCACTGAGCTTAGGCGTTTACCCTGTTACAGCGTATATTTTGTTAGAGTTGGTACAATTGGGGCGTTTTGACAAAGAACATAACTACCTCAGTAACTTGCATCACTTGCTAACGCAAACTAATAATTTACGCCTTAAAATGGTGTGCTATTACGCTTTGGCAAAAAGTTACGACAAACTAGAGGATACTGATCAGGCGTTTAACTACTTTGTATTAGCTAACCAATTACAACGAAAACTAAGCGAATTTGATACCCAAGTTCTTACTGCTTTTTACGACGACATAATAAAATACAATACAGCTGCTCTTTTAAGCTCAGCGAATAAAAGTGTGAAAGGTGGCATTACCCCCTTATTCATAATTGGCATGCCACGCAGCGGCTCAACCCTACTTGAACAAATGTTGGTAAATCATAGCCAGTGCTCAAGCATGGGTGAAAGTATTAGTATAAGTAGTAATGTGATGGCTTTTTTAGAACAAAAAACCGGTTTTAGCTATCCACACTGTTTAGATCATTTAACACATGAGTTAATTAATAAGGCCCGCGACCTTTATATAGCAAAATTAAAAACAGCAAGCCCTTCTCGCCCCTTTGTTATTAATAAACTGCCAAGCAACTATCAAGCTATTGGGCTTATTTATATGCTATTTCCAAATGCAAAATTTATTAATTTAACCCGCGATTTTAATGCCACGGCATTTTCGGTATTTAGTAATTATTTTGCCGAAAACGAGCCTTACTTTTGCTCGTTAACCGAGTTTAAGCAATACCATAGCTTGTACGAAAAGTTAATGGCGCATTGGCAGGCGTTTCCGGCACTGCAAATATATAACCTAAGTTATGAGCAATTAGTAACGGACCCCAAAGGCCAACTCACTGCACTACTTAGGTTTATAGGTTGCTCGTTTGAAGAAAATTGCTTGGCATTTTATAAACAAAAAATCGCGGTTACCACACTCAGCAAACACGCTATACGTGAACCGGTTAATCTGCACAATGTTGATAAGTGGCAACGCTACAAAACGCCATTACTTAAGCTTTTGGCGCAGTCGCAAACCAATTAAGTACATCTTTAAACTGCTCATTGCGCGCATGCGGATGGGTTAACATATTAATATGGTCGTAATCTATTTTATGGCCATAACGACGTCCATAAATTTGCATTTTTTGTACCCCAGGACCCGACTCTTCCATAAACTTTTGAATATCTATTGGTTGTGCGAGGGCTTTATCTTTTGCGCCTGCAATATGCAGCGTTGGCGGCAAGGTTAATTGTGCAACGGCTTTAGCGTAATCAAAGTTATCGTCACTGTCTATCCAAGGTGTTTTTTTAGCCCACTGCATACTTTGCCAATGCGACTTTTGTGTTTCATCGTCACTGCCCCACTTTAAGCGTTTAGCCGGTAAGTACCCATGCTTTTTAGCCATTAACGGCGCCATAAAATACCAAATGAAATTAGCTTGAAGTAACTTTTTAGGGTGATTATTAAATAACGAGCGCTTAGTGCCAAAGTAAGCACAGGCTTTTACGTCGTTAATATAATTTGGGAATCGTGCAAATGCGCTATTCATTAACACTCCACCCCAAGAGTGAGCCAGCCAATAATCTGGTTTTTTCCCCTCTAACTGCTCTATTTTATCTATAAATGCAGGAATATCTTCTAAAATAGCTTCGGTTTGACCATACCGAGCATGCTTGTCTATAACCGGTTTACTTTCACCACGACCACGTAAATCAGCCACATAACACACAAACCCTTGCTCGGCTAAAAAAGGCGCTAAGCCTTTGTTGCTATGGGTATAAAATATTTTACCGTTTTCTACCGCGCCATGCATAAAAAACGCCACTGCGCCATTTGGCTTATCGCTACTAATACGACGTAAATGCAGTGTTTGCTGATCGGCTAATGTTATAAATACTGATTGCTGAGTGATTGCCACAGTGAGTCCTTTTTAATTGCTAACAGCTCATCCTACCAGTAACAACCTCGTAGCCATAGGGAAAATTATCACGTTTTTATCTCGGTATTTGTTACAATTAACTTTTATTCCTGTTGTAAAAATAATCATCATGAAAGCAAGCACCTCACGCGCAAAACTACACCCTCGTAATCAACATTTAAATGGCTACGATCTTGACCTATTAACTGAGCAGCATCCTGCACTTTCTGCTTTTATTATTACAACACCTGCAGGTACAAAAAGTATTGATTTTAGCGATAACAAAGCGGTAAAAACCCTTAATCAAGCCCTTTTAAAAGCCCATTACAATGTAGATTTTTGGGATATTCCACAGCATAACTTATGTCCACCTATTCCGGGACGAGTAGATTATATTCATTATTTGGCCGACTTATTAGCCGACGATAACCAAACGCAAATTCCCACTGGCCGTCAAGTTAAAGTATTAGATATTGGCACCGGCGCTAATTTGGTTTACCCGCTCACAGGTGGGCATGAATATAACTGGCATTTTACTGGCACCGATATTGACCCTGCAGCCATTAAAGTAGCAAAACAAATTGCGCAATTTAATAATTTAAAAATAACCTTAAAACAGCAAAAAAATGCCGCAAATATATTCAAAGGAGTTATAAACAGTAAAGATCTGTACCACTTAACGCTGTGTAACCCGCCGTTTCATGCCAGCAGCGAAGACGCTGTTAAAGGTAGCGAACGTAAATGGAAAAACCTTGGCAAAGCACCTAGCAGCACACTTAACTTTGGTGGCCAAAATAACGAGCTATGGTGCGAAGGCGGTGAAGTGCAATTTATCTCTAATATGATTAAAGAAAGTGCAGCCGTTGCAGAGCAAGTAATGTGGTTTACCTCTTTAGTGTCGAAAAAAGATAATATTGCGGCTTTAGAGCAAGAATTAAAACAACACCCTATAGCCCAATATAAAATAGTTGATATGGCACAAGGGCAAAAAGTTAGTCGTTTTATTGCTTGGAGTTATTTTGATAAAGCCACGCGTGAGCAAATTTGCGAAGAACTCGAATAATAATATAGTAAGGATTAACCCTATGATAGATTTTCGCTCAGATACGGTAACTAAACCCTCTAAAGCTATGCGCGATATAATGTATAACGCCCCTGTAGGCGATGACGTATATGGCGATGATGAAAGTGTTAACCAACTAGAAGCATATGCATGTGAGCGCTTTGAATTTGCGGAGGCACTTTTTTGTAGCTCAGGTACTCAAGCTAACTTATTGGCGTTAATGGCACATTGTGAGCGCGGAGACGAATACATTTGCGGCCAAAGTGCCCATAACTATAAATTTGAAGGCGGCGGCGCAGCCGTTTTAGGCTCAATACAACCCCAGCCAATTGAAAACGAAGCAGACGGTACACTTTGCTTTAATAAAATAGCGGCGGCAATAAAGCCTGATGATAATCATTTTGCCAACACTCGCTTATTAAGCCTTGAAAACACCATAGGCGGTAAAGTACTTGCTCTTGACTATCTTGCTGCAACGCGCAAGTTTGTAAACCAGCACAGCTTATCGCTACACCTAGATGGTGCGCGTGCGTTTAATGCAGCAGCCGATCTTAATGTGGATATAACTGCCATTACTCAGCACTTTGATTCTGTTTCGATTTGTTTATCTAAAGGGTTAGGTGCGCCAGTTGGATCGTTATTGCTAGGTTCAAAAGCGCTGATTAGCAAGGCAAGACGCTGGCGAAAAGTACTTGGCGGCGGTATGCGCCAAGCAGGAATGTTAGCAGCAGCAGGGCAATACGCACTTGAGCATAATGTCAAACGCTTAAGCGATGATCATGCTAATGCGCGCTACCTAGCGCAGCAATTAAGTACACTTAATGGCTTTAACGTTAACATGAAAAACACCACCAACATGGTTTATGCCAGCTGCGAGCCTAATATAAATATACAGCAGCTAGCAGCTAATTTAAAAGCGCAAGGAATACTGTTTAGTCCAAGTAAGCAACTTAGGTTAGTAACTCACTTAGACATAACTAAAGCAGATATAGACACCTTTATAAAGGCATTAGCGGCCCATATTTAACGCGGCTTTATAATGTTTGCGGCACACCGATTCATACCGGTTGTTGCCGCCTATTTCTACTTGGTTACCATCGGCTATTGCATCGCCATTTTCATCGGTACGCAATACGTGGTTGGCTTTGCGGCCACAATGACACACAGTTTTAAGCTCTACTAGCTTATCAGCCCAAGCAAGTAAATACTGCGACCCGGTAAATAGCTCACCTCTAAAGTCGTTACGCAAGCCGTAACATAGTACCGGAATACCCAGTTCATCAACCACATCGGTTAACTGCATCACTTGCTCTTTAGATAAAAACTGGCATTCGTCAACTAGTACACAATGGCGTTTTTTATCTTGATTTAGTGACTGTATAAGCGCAAACACATCTTTGTTTTCATCAAAAATATGCGCATCGGCTTGCAGCCCAATTCGCGAAGATACCTTGCCTACTCCCGCTCTATCATCAATTGCAGCTGTGAGGATCACCGGCTCCATACCACGCTCTTGGTAATTAAATGCAGATTGTAATAAAGTGGTTGATTTACCCGCATTCATTGCAGAATAATAAAAGTATAATTGCGCCATTGCTGTGCCTTCAGATAAAAAGTGCGCTTATGCTACCTCAAATGAGCGTTAATACCAATTTGGTTTATGCATTTTATGCATTAAGAACTGATCAACCGGTTTCGTGCTGCAATAACCATTGTTTTCTTGCAAGTCCACCCGCGTAACCTGTTAATTTTGCGTTTGCGCCAATAATACGGTGGCACGGTACAATAATACTTATTGGGTTTTTGCCATTAGCAGCGCCAACAGCGCGCACCGCTTTGGGGTTGTTTAATACCTTAGCAATATCGCCATACGTTTTAAGTTCCCCATAGGGAGCGTTAAGTAATGCCTGCCATACACTTTGTTGAAACACGGTTCCTTGGGTATCTAAAGGTACTGTAAAGGTAGTGCGCTGCTTAGCAAAATACTCATTAAGCTGCGCTGCGGCGCATAAAATAGCGTCATTAGTCACTTCGCTAAGCGCTGTAATGGGGTAATTTTTAGGTGGATAAAAACCCACATAGCTCACGCCGTTTTCGCTGCCTTGAATAATAATATCGTCGATAGGACTCGGTAGTAAGGTTTGAATTATCATCAGTTTACGGCAAGGATACTCGGTACTTTAGTGACGAGTATCCTTGCCGCCTCCATTGGTTGAGTTAACGTAGTGGTTCGAGCAGAAATCCGAACCGTGTTTTTCTTAATGTTGGCGCAGGCGTGAACCTTATTACCTAAAATAGTCTCTAGGGCAAAGTAGCCTGAGCTACGCTTGCCTTTAACAAAACCAGTACCTTGTGGTGTTTGTACAAAGTCGTGTTTTTTTAGGCCAAATAGCTTGCCGACTGGTATCCACTTTTCGGAGCGAACCCCCTTTGTCTGTTGGTAGTCACCAGAAGCCACATGACGTTTACGTAAAACATGTTTGGCTTGTTGTACAAGCTCGCCATTTTCACAACAAATTGACACGGCATCATAGTAATGAGTTTTCGGTAAGCCCAATACTTGCTCGCGCTTAAATTTGGTCACGTAGCCAAACGTTTCTTCAAAATCCCAGCACTGTTTTAACTGGACTTTGACTATACCTATTTCAGTCGCATGTTTTGTCTTTGAGCGCTTCACTTTTAGCTCAAACTTTCCTGCGTGTAAATCATTATGGCACGTCTCGCATAGCGTTATTAGGTTACTGGGTGCATCAGTGCCGCCCTGAGAACGAAATACTTTGTGGTGTACGTGCAGCTTGGCGCTGTGCTTCGTTTTACGTCCACTTTGACATTTATAATTGTCACGTTGCAATACGTAGGCTTTAACGTTGTAGTAGCCCAGCTGTGCGCCTTGCTGGTAGCCGGCACCAGTCACAGTTGGGTTAGTTATCTTGTGTATATCGAAGCTAGCAGTTTCAACCTTCCAATGTGAAATTGGTAAGATAGCTTCAACCTGCTTTTTCTCACGCAAGTGTGAATCAAGCTTGCTTTTTAGAGACGGTGCTAAGCGCCCCTCTTTACGCATTGAGGCACGGTTCAACCAACGTGCAGGGCGGTAGCGTAGCTTACGGTTTCTGCGAGTCCTTCGATACATTGCACGTTGCTGCATCTTTTTAGATACGTCAGTGCGCAAAGCCACCTCGCTTTGATAAATCCTCTAGGTAGAGGCCGTTTTTACCAAGCCAGGTAGAGTAATTGTGAACTACCCATCGACGCCACTCCGTGTCGATCAATGGGCTTCTACAGCCTTGACTTAGAGACTAGGCTGCTTC